>CAZQPZ010000058.1:0-4970 GCA_964595395.1 uncultured Lachnospiraceae bacterium
ACCTCAGCAGGTGAGCCTCATTCTTGCAAATGGGGCATTACAACTTAATAATTTTATACGACATGCAGAAGTACTCAAGAGGTCGAAGAGGCTCCCCTGCTAAGGGAGTAGGACGGCTAAAACTGTCGCGAGGGTTCAAATCCCTCCTTCTGCGCCAAAGAAAAAACACGCGCTAAAGCGTGTTTTTATTTTTTTCAAAAGTGTGCTATAATAGGATTATGGCACTGTGGAAGAAAACTCTTATTTGGCTGGCTTGCATTTTTGGACTGTTTATTGTAATAGCCCTTATATTTTATTTCTTCATTTCGAATCTTCCCATTCCAAGAATTGATCAAGGCAGATACAATCTAACAAAAATAACTCAGGTGCTTGGCAGCGAGCAAACAACTTTAGAGGAGTTTGAAGGCGGCGACTATTACATTCTTGTCAACTCTGATGACATGATTGAAAGCCACTCTCAAGATAAAGGCATCTCCCCAAACGAACAAAACTATGACTACTTTTTGAATGGCACAGAGCTTGTCGTTTTCTATGCCGACGAGGATGGCGACGTTGCTTATACTGGACACTACAAAGGCAGCACCATTAGAATTGAAGTTAGAACACAAGAGGGATATTTATATTACTTTTATGTAAAAACACAAACTGGAGCTTAAGGCTCCTTTTTTGTAACACTTTAAGCCTCTTCTTAATAGCATGATTATAGGGTCGTACATATACGAAGGAGGTGTATGTATGAACTGTAACTGTTCAAATCAAAATAATAACTGGCAAAACAATTGCCAAAGAAATTGTGGCTGTCAAAACCACAACAATAACAGCAATGTATTGTTCTGCTTTAGGTGCCATAACAACTGCAATCAAAACAATAATCATAGACAAAATAATTGCCACGACAACAGACGCGGCAACTGCTCATGTGGCAGTCAAAACTGGGGCTGCCAAGGAAATAGCAATAGCTGGTCAAATGGCTTTGGCTCACGCTGTGAAAACTACTATCCAAGACCCTGCCCATTTCTTAGAAATTTAGAAACTTCAAGCTTTGATGACTTCTTTGATTTCAACGATTAATGGCACAAATTTAGGCGCTTAAAATGAGCGCCTTTTTTACTTTCAAACATTTTTTTAAAATTTGTCAAAAATCTTTAAATTCTTATTGACATCACTTTCTAAAATAGGTAAAATGGGTGCTTGTCAAGGAGAAAACCAATGAAAATTTTAGAATACGGATATGCAGACATTTACTCAGCTTACTCAATATCTCGACCAGTAAACCTTAACTCTAGCAGCCTTATTAACTCTAAATTATATCCGGGATACCAGCTTACTCCACGTGTGCTTGTTGCTCGAATTAATGATGATATTTTCATCCCACTCAATAAAAGAGAACAGATTGATAAGCGCTTAGCGTCAAACCCAGACACAGTAATGAAGTTTAGAACAAACAGCATGTTTAACAAGCCATTTGAAGATCTTATCCTATCAAAAATAACAGTGTTTGATGGCGAGCAGTATATTAAACACTTTAAACCTTTAGCTAAAAACACAGTGCTGTCAGAAGAAGAGTTTTCAGATATTGTAAATTTTGAAGATATGCTTATTTCTCACAACCTATTAAGCTCGCCTGCTCAAACAGCTGAATTAAAAAGATAAAATAGCCAAACGGCTATTTTTTTGAAACTGTTTTTTTAAAAATATGTTATCATTAAACTATGCTTCAAAGAATTGTTCATGTTAAAGACTACTTAACTTCTTCAGGACTTACTGCAAGCGATTATGTGATAAACCCATATGTTGGCTGTCCACATAATTGCCTTTATTGTTATGCTTCATATATGCAACGAGTGACCGGGCACACGGAAAGCTGGGGCAATTTTATTGACATCCGTTACTGCGATAAGAAGATTGACATAAATAAGCTTGCTGGCAAAAAACTAACTCTCTCATCTGTCACCGATTGCTACAACCAGGAAGAAGAGAATTTTCAAATAACGCGCAACATCCTATCTCAACTTGTTGGAGCCGATGTGGACTTAACCATAATCACAAAATCAGACCTTGTTGTCAGAGACATCGACCTTTTGAAAAAAATGAAAAATGTTAAGGTTGTCTTTTCGATTAACACCACTGATGAAAACTTCAAAAGAGATATGGATAAAGCACCCTCAATCGCACGCAGATTGCAAGCACTTCGCACTTTACATGAAAATGGCATTCGCACTTTTATTTTTGTTGCCCCCTATTTTCCTGAAATCACAGACTTTAAAGCAATAATTGAAAAGAGTAAAGACTTTGTCGATTGCTATTGGTTTGACAAGCTCAACCTACGCGGGCCAAACAAAGAAATTATATTTGATTACATAAAACAGCACAAGCCAACCTTGCTTAACCTTTACAAACAAATATTTAATAACAATGATTTCACTTATTGGGACAAACTTTCAAAAGAGATAGACACATATTGTAAATCCAACAATATTTCCTATGATAATTTTATCGGTTGGAAAGAAAAATAGCTAATTTTTGCATAAAAAGGGCGTTTTTTGCATAAAAAGTCGATTAAGAATAAAAAACAAGCTTTGAAACAAGTTATCTTCAAGGAGGATAATTATGAAAAAAATTTCAAAGCTTTTTTGTTTTTCGCTTGCAACAATTTCGCTCTGCTCACTCTTCTTTGCGCCTACAAAATTCATTTCAGCGAACGCTATAGCAAGTGAGGACATTGCGCCAGAGGAATACTATGAATATGAACAAATCGAGGATGTCGATGCAGAAGAAACTAATCAAGAGGATTTAAGCTCAATTCCAGAAGCACATCCAAGAAAGAAACACCAGCATATAATCGTATATGGCGGAGGCAGTGTTACAGCGATTCCAGACATCGCTTATGTAACAATTGGCGTTGAATCAAAAAACTCAAATCTTCAAGAAGCCGTTAAAGAAAACAGCGAGACCATGGCAAATGTGATTGCGCATCTTAAAGAACTTGGCATTGAAGACAAAGACATTAAAACCAAATACTATTCAGCCTATCAAATGCACAGTTATAGAACAGATGAAAGATATGGCGAATACGAAATCAGCAACACTATAGAGTTTAAAACCAAGGACCTTGACAACTTAGGTGCAACAATTAGTGAATTAACTTCTTTGGGCGCAAATCAACTTGGCGGAATAACCTTTGACTGTGAGGACATCTCTTCTTATTATCAAGAAGCCTTAAAATTGGCAATCCAAGATGCTCAAAATAAGGTTGCAGCCTTTACAGATAAAGAACTTTCTATTATAAAAATCAATGAAGAGTGCGTTTACACCTGCATGCCATATCGCTCAATGGATATGCTTGCTGCTGAAAATGGCTCTGTAGAAAAAGGTAGCATGGAAATTGAAGCAAAAATAAAGGTGGTTTTTGCAGCCTAATGTAATCTTTGCCAAGCCTAAAACATATATTAATTTTGTTTGACAAACTTGTCATAGCACGCTATGATTAAAGTGACAAAATTAATAAAAGGAGCAGAAAGCTATGGTTAAAGTTTTTGACGATCTCCCAAAATGGCTCAAGATTGTTTTAGCGATACCATTCCTTGACATTGTGTGGGTAGTCTACAGATTGTTCCGCAGTGTTGAGAAAAAGAGTTTGGTTGGCATTGTTCTCGCCATACTTCTTATCATCATTGGTATTCCTTTCCTTTGGCTTGTAGACATCATTACTTTAGTTTTACAAGACAGAGTGCTTTGGGTCGACTAAGAAAAAAGCTCTGAAGTTTCAGAGCTTTTTTTTCAAAAAGTTTTAATACGTGTTAAAAGTTTTAGAAAAATTTACTTATAAGCCTTCAGAATTTTCTCGATTTCTTTTTGAGGAACAAGCAAATCTTGCTTGTTTTCCTTTCCGCCAAGCACTAAGTTAATTTCATATATTGGCGTGGTTTTTTCTTCTTTTTTAACACTTTTTTCAGTTTTTTTATTAATTTTAATTTCAAAATCTAAAATTTCACATTCAAAAACATTTTTTGGGCTTACAACTAAAGCAGAAGAATTACATAAGAAATATAACTTATTTTCCTTTTTATAGAAGGTTTGAGAGCCAAAATATCGTTGCATTTCAAAATCCAACTTGCTTTTTTCATAGCCTAAGATTTCAAGAATTTGCGATGCCTTTTTGTTTGGATCAAGCTCGGCAGCAAACTCACAAATCTCTAATCCACCTTTAAGCTGTTTAATTTTATCCATCAGCTCTTGTTTTGTGTTTGCAAGAAAAAGCTCTTCAATAAGTTCATTATTAAACTCAATGGTTTTTATTGCAGTAATGTTAGACTGAAGCCTAGTCCAAGTTAAGTCTGCTTTAACAATCTTACTTGCAAATGGTGTTAAATCATAATCAATTTTGTTTTTACGCAAAAAGCGGCTCAGCTTGTTTACCTTTCCGTTATACTTTTTAATTAACACTTCTGTTGTTACTGTAGGCGTTTTTAATTTTCTGCTGTATATAAAATATATAACCAGACAAACAATCATTAACACCGCAATAATTATCGACATTACCATATTATTTCCCCAAAATATTTTGCGCCTTATAAAATATATAAATCGCTTAATTGGCGCATATTGATTTGTTCTTCTTAATAAAAATAAACCCTTTTATATAAGAAAGGGCTTATTTAAGCTTATTGTAATTTATCTTAGAAATCTTCATTAAGGATTTCAAAGTAAGCCTGTGGATGAGCACATACTGGGCAAGCTTTTGGAGCTTCTTTTCCTACATAAACATGTCCGCAGTTTCTGCAAATCCAAATCTTCTTAGCTGTTTTCTTAAACACTTTCTTCGCTTTAACAAGCTCAGCAAGTTTTTGATATCTTTCTTCGTGTCTTTTCTCAATCGCAGCAACGCCAGCAAATTGAGCAGCTAAAAGTTTAAATCCTTCCTTCTTAGCTTCTTTAGCCATTCTCTCATACATTTCAGTCCATTCGCC
>CAZQPZ010000059.1:0-4925 GCA_964595395.1 uncultured Lachnospiraceae bacterium
CAAACTGTTTGGCGGACAAGGAAAAGTGCTTACAGTTAAACCTCTTGCAGACGCATTTAACACTTTTAATGGAAGAGCGACTAGAGTTGAGTGATAGATTTGCATAATTAAAAAAACTTTTAAGCATACTAACTTCAAAAAGGAAGGGAGTATGCTTTTTTCTGATATTGACAAAGCGGTTGAAGAATTAAAGAAAGAACTTAATTCTTCAAGTGATGTTGCAAGCAGAGTGATTGAAAAGGGCTCGGTGAAAATCGGGTTAGTTTTTCTTAAAAGCATGATTGATAACATTCTCTTTGTTGATGGCATTTATGAGCCTATCGTTAGAGAAAAAGAAGAAATAAGCCTGCAACAACTTTCTTCAAACACAATTAAAACTGCAGATGTTTCAGAGATTGAAAGAAAAGAGGCCGCAGATAAAGTGCTGAAGGGAAACGTTGTGCTTTTTGTTAGCAATGATGAAAAGCTGCTTTCAATTGACATTCAAAAATTTCCTGCAAGAACACCTTCCGAGCCTCCAACTTCCGCAGTTTTACAAGGTCCGCGTGAGGGCTTTACTGAGGATGTGAAAACCAATGTAACGCTTATTAGGCGCAGATTTTATAATAAAAACCTTGTGCTTAAAGATGTTTTTGTGGGTAGATATTCAAACACTCGAATTGTGCTTGCGTACATTAAAGGAATTGCCAGCAAGGATGTTGTTAAGGAAATTGAAAAAAGACTTAACCAGATTGATATAGATGGTATCATTGATTCGCAATACATAATGAAATTTTTGCAGAAAAATCCGCAGTCGCTTTTTAAACAAGTGGGCAGTGTTGAAAAGCCGGACATCGTTGCTGCAAAAATGCTTGAGGGCAGAGTGGCAATCTTGGTGGATGGCTCGCCAATTGTTCTGACCCTTCCATTCATCTTTTTTGAAGAAATTCAGTCAAGCAATGATTACTATAACAGCCATATCTATGCCTCTTTCATTAGAATGGTAAGGCTTGTTGGAATTCTTATTTCTGTTATTGTTCCTGGTGCGTATATTGCCCTAAGGGTGCATCATCAAAACATCATTCCAATCAAGTTTTTGGTGACGATAACAAACACAACAAAAGGGCTGCCTTTCACGCCGTTTTTGGAGTTATTATTTATAAGTTTGTTGTTCCAAATTTTGTATGAAGTGTCGCTTCGTCTGCCAAGTTATCTTGGGCTTGCAACAAGCATTGTGGGCGCTTTAATTTTAGGCGATACTGGTGTTAAAGCGGGGTTAATTTCGCCGCCAGGTGTTATCATTGTTGCTCTTGCAAAAATTGCACTTTATGTTGTGCCAGAGCACGCATATCAGCTTACTCTTTTACAATACATTTTTATCTTTGTTGGCGGATGTTTAGGCATGCTGGGCATTGTTGGATTCTTTGTGTACTTATATATTTATCTTGCTTCAATAGACTCATATGGTGCGCCATATCTCGCACCTTTTGCTCCAAGAATCCCTAATGACCTTAAGGATGGAATTATTCTTGATACAATAGAAGGGATGAAAACTCGTCCGCAATCATTTAAAAACTACAACAAAAAGAGGCAAAAATGACAAAGAGAGTTTCTTCCAGACAAACGGGCATTCTTGCCGCACTGCTGTTATTTGGTAATAAAATGTTGGTGCTGCCTTCACTGTTTTTTGAGAAAGTAGGGGCAGATGGTTTATTCATGATTGCTATTTTGCTTGCCTTTGAACTCGTGCTTGTCTACATGTTTTTTAAAATTAAAGAGGCTTATCCAGACGCATCATTTTACAACATAATTAAAGAAAAAATGGGCGTTTTTATGGCAAAATTCTTTTATTCGCTGCTAATTTTGTATTTTTTCTATAAAGTCATGCTGCTTTTCAACATTTCTTACATGTATTTAAAAGTGCAAGTTTACATTGATGCCAGCTATTATATTTTCATATTTGTGTTTATGCTTGTCATGAACACATCTGTTATGCGCGGCATTCGCGCTATGGCAAGAGGCTTTGAGTTTTTTTACTTTTTCATTATTGGAAGCTTAATTCTATGCCTACTTTTATCAATTGCAAACTTCGATAAATTGCCAATGTTTTTTGAAAGCAAACCCTCCGCCTTTTTTGATGGACTGTTTAGATATTCTTTCTGTTTTGGGGACAGTTTAGTTTTGTTTGTTATTATGGATAAACTTGAACTTCAGAAGAAAGATCAAAAAAAGGTTATGGGATTTCTTGCTGTCAGTGTTGTGATAATTCTCATTACATATTTCATGTTCTACAGCATTTTTGGGCCAACATGCTTTATCCATAAGAACGCCATTTCAGACATTATCACTTTCTCATACAGATTTATCGATCTTGGGCGTTTAGATATTATTGCAATTCTTGCGATTATGTTTTTAACCATATTCCAGCTTAGCATGTACGCCTATGCATTTTCCACATGCTTCACGGCGCTATTTTCTAAATTAAATTTTGCCTATTCTGTTGTGGTGTTTGATATAGCCTTTGTTGCCATAATTTTAAGCTCGGCGCTCAACTATCTTGTTGCGATACAAATAGGCGAGGAGATCATTCCATATGTTGCAATTTTACTGCATCTGATTTTGCCGGTTATAGTGCTTATCTTTGCTAGGAAAAAGGTGGCGAGGAGGCAGGAAGAATGAAAAGATTTATTGCTATAGTTAAACACACGCCAATGCTTCTTTCGCTTATCTTTATTTTGTTTTTCTTTTTTCCACATGCCATTGTTGCGCCTCCAGAAAGTGTGGATAACTCCATTATAACTGCTGTTGGAATCGATAAAGTTGATGACCAGTTTGAAGTGTCACTGCTCACTTTTTTGTCCTATCCAAATCAAACCTATTCAGAAAGTTATGAGGTTTTTTCAAGCACCGGCGACACGCTTAGTGATGCCTTAACAAAGGCAGGCTTGCAGATTGGAAAAACCATATCTCTATTCCATGTGCATACAACAATTGTTAGTGAGCATATTTTGGAAGAAGACATAGTGCCAGCGCTTGACTTTATGGTGAGGGTTGCCTCTCTTCCACAAAGTAGTGTTTTAGTTGCAACAAATGTTGACTGTAAATCATTTTTAGAATTTATTTGCGAGCTTGACACCCAAACAGAGATTAATTTAGAGGAATTATCCTTCTACAACGCCAATTATGTTTATTGGAACGACACCACAATCAGTGCCTTCCTCAAGGGCTATTATTCTCCAACAAGAAGCAGCATGATGAGTTATTTCCCGCTGGCTAAAGGAGACATAGATGGCATTCCAATTGAAGACCCAAATGCAAGCCAGGGATCTGGCGGTGGAGACGATCAGGGCTTGCTTGGTGGCGCGCTTGGCGGAGGCTCAACTGGAGGACAGCCGGGAGGTCAGGAAGGTGGCCAAAGCGGCGGGCAAAGTGAATCTGGCTCTTCTGGCGGAGAAAGCCAAGGCGGTGGGGATCAAAACAAGATTGAGCTTATTAATGACGGCAGTGAGCTTATCGTTAAAGATGGCAAGAAGGCAACAACCATTGATAGAGACACGCTTAGAGGGCTTAACTGGTTTAATTCAAAAACAATTGGCGCTGTGCTTTCACTTGAAAATTTAAGTGATGATAATTTTACAAATGCAAATTTAACATACAGAGTGCAGAGAAAACAAATTCGCGAATATGTTGATTATGATAATGGTTATCCAGTTTTCACAGCCAATTTAAGGCTTTTTGTTAGCCTTACTGAAGTTAACAGCTCTAAAGAGGACATGACCAAAAAACATGAGCCAAGTTATATAAGTGAAGAAGTTCGTCAAAAAATGGAAGAGCTGGTTAAAAAGCAAATTAGTGATTCTCTTGATGTCTTAATAGAGAATAAAACGGATATTTTGGAAATTTATGAAAAGTTTTATCGATTTAAACGCTCAGAAACTAAAAAGTTTATGAATATGCTTGACGATCCGGATGAATTCCTCTCTCATGTTACTTTTAAATTTTACGTAACCATCTTTCCAAACTAGCCAGCGATTAACCCTCTTTTTTGTCAAAAATTGAAAAGAAAAGATATATACTTATGTTTAAGTCCACCTTTTTGGTTGGAAAAAAAATCTTATTATGTTAAAATATTCACATATCATTTGGAGGTAAAAACATTGGAAGAGAAAAAAGGGGGATTTAAATTCTCATATCTTATACTTTTGCTGCTTGTAGTGCTGCTTGTTTGTTTCTTGTTTATTGACACAAGTAATCCTGGACAGAAGATAGGCACTGACGCGGCATATGAATTACTTAATGGAACATATAGTGATGAAAAGAGTGGGCAACAGAATATTCAAATGAAGTCATTCTATTATAGTGATGGAATTGGATACATTTTAGTTGATGGAAGCAAAAATGAGAAGACTTTCCCAAAAGCTGCAGACTATTATTTTGAATATTCATCTAATAATACACCAACTGCTTTTGAAGAAGCTATCCGAGAAAGAAATCAAGAGTTTGTAGAAAAGGAAATAGATTTTAAAATTTCTTACAGCACTTCAAAGCCAAGCGATAACTGGTTCTTATCACTTTTGCCAACATTCTTAATCATCATCTTTGGTGGAGTGATGGTTTGGGTGCTTTATAGAATGATGGCATCTTCAAACAAAGGCGCAATGAGCTTTGGCAAAACAAGAGCTAAAGCGTTTGCAACAACAAAGGTTAAGTTTAGCGATATTGCTGGTGCAGATGAAGAAAAAGCTGAGCTTGAAGAAGTTGTTGAATTCTTAAAAAATCCTAAAAAATTCACCGATCTTGGTGCAAGAATTCCAAAAGGAATACTCCTTGTCGGAAATCCGGGAACAGGAAAAACCTTGCTTGCAAGGGCTGTTGCGGGCGAAAGCAATGTGCCATTCATTTCAATTTCAGGATCTGACTTTGTTGAAATGTTTGTTGGTGTGGGT
>CAZQPZ010000060.1:0-4914 GCA_964595395.1 uncultured Lachnospiraceae bacterium
GTACAAACACTCATATCCTTTCTGCTGGCGTTGCAAAACAGACCTTGTTTACAAGCTTATTTCTGCATGGTTTATCAAAATGGATGAAATTCGTCCAATGGCACTTAAGGCTATTGATAGCGTGGAGTTTAAGCCAGAATATGCAAAAAAAAGAATGATTGACTGGCTCAACAACATGGGCGACTGGAACATTTCCAGAAGCCGCTTCTATGGTCTTCCACTTCCATTCTATGTTTGTGAAAAGTGTGGCAAGCTTCATGTTATTGGCAGTTTGGAAGAATTAAAGGAAAAGGCAGTTGACCCAAAACTTGTTGACGCGCTTCCAAACATTCACAGGCCTTGGATTGACGACATTAATATTAAATGTGAGTGCGGCGAAATTCTTTCACGCGTGCTTGAAGTTGGCGATGTTTGGCTGGATGCGGGAATCACGCCTTTCTCAACAAAAAAATATTTTACAGATAAGAAATTCTTTAACGAAAACTTCCCAAGCCAGTATGTTTGCGAAATGATTGAGCAAATTAAGCTTTGGTTCTATTCGCTGCTTATCATGAGTGTTGTGCTTACTGGCAAGGCCCCATATGAAAAAGTGGTGACATATCAATATGTTAAAGATGAGCATGGTGGCGAGTTCCATAAGAGCGGCGGAAACTCTTTGGAGGCCGATCATGTTGCAGATAAAGTGGGTGCGGATGTTATCCGTTATTTGTACTGTTCTTCGAGCCCTGTGAATGACATGCGTTTTGGCTTTTCGCTTACTGATGAAGCGCGCCGCAAACTTCTGGGATTTTGGAATATTTACACTTTCTTTAACACCTATGCTTGCATAGATAATCCGGACATTGCGCATTTTACGCCAGACAAACAAGACCTTAAGTTTGCAGACAAGTGGCTTATTCAAAGCGTGAATGAGTTTATCGCAAACTGTGATGGCTATTATGCAGACGACAAAAACTATCTTGTTGTGCGCGACTTTGAAAAATTGGTGGAAGATATTTCCAACTTCTATATCAGAAGCAACAGAAAGAGATTCTGGAAGAGTGAGAATAAGCGCGACCAGATGACAGCTTATTGGTGTCTCTACTGGGCAATTAAATCAATGATTAGGGTTATGACTCCAATCATTCCATTTGTAACGGAGCACATCTGGCAAAATCTTGTTAGGGAAGTTGAGCCAAATGAAAAAGAGTGTATCATGATGGCAGGCTATCCTGAAAAGATTTATAGCAAAAACTTTGATGGCGTGATTGAAATCACAAATATAGCCCGCGACATTATGTCTACAGCACAAAGGCTTAGAAATGAAAATCAAATTAAAGTTAAACAACCTCTTAGAAAGCTTTATGTTGCAAGCGGCGACATGACACAAAAAGTGATTGACAGCCTTGGCGAAGTTATTAAAGATGAGCTTAACATAAAAGAGCTTGAGTGCGTTAGCGATGACAGCAAGTTTAATGATGAGTATTTGTCAGTAAACTTCAAGAAGGCCGGAGCTGTTTTAAAGGGCGAAGTGCAAAAACTTAAAAACTTACTTGCTGGCATTTCTGAAGAAGAAAGAATTGCCGTTATGGAAGGCTATAAAAACGGCAAGGTAAGTGTTGGCGAGTTTAACGATTTAGATAGTGAACTTTTCAACCTTGAAAAACGTCCTAAACAAGACTTTGTGATTGCTCATGAAAATGGTAACACTGTTGTGCTTGACATTAATCTTGATAAAGCGCTTATTGAAGAGGGCTTGTATCGCGAATTTGTTCGTGGACTTCAAGTGCTTAGAAAGGAGGCAGATTTCTCAATCAATGACAGACTTTTTGCCTACTTTGAAACTGAAAATGAAGAGATTGCAAACATGCTGTTTAACTACATGGACAAGATTAAGCAAGAAGTGCTTATCAAGCGCGCAGTTGAAGAAATTGAAAATCCTAAGATTGAAAGAAATGTTGAAGTAGGAAATGGCTTCGTTATCGTTAAATTCATAAAGGCAAATTAAAGGGCTTAAAGCCCTTTTTTTGCGCTATGGATCTTAAAAAAGCATATTTAATTGCTTTTTGTGAAAATTTTTGTTAAAATAAAACTTGTAAATTAAGGAGATTTAACTTGAAAGTTGCGTCTGGCTGGGAAAACTTTGAAGTGCTTGCCACTGGAGAAGGAAAGAAAATTGAAAATTGGAATGGCGTTATTTTAGAGCGCCCAGATCCTCAAATTATTTGGGGCGATTTTGCTGCGCGTTCGGCAAAGTTTGAAAAACAAATCAGCGCGCGTTACATGCGCTCTTCAACAGGCGGAGGCTACTGGGATGAAAAGAAAAAGATGCCAGCTCAGTGGACTTGCCAGTGGAAAAATTTAAAATTTATTGTGAAACCAATGGGCTTTAAGCACACGGGTATTTTTCCAGAGCAAGCTGTCAACTGGGAGAGGATGCAAGGCCTTATCAAAAACGCAGGACGCGAAATTAAGGTGCTTAACCTTTTTGCATACACTGGCGGCGCATCTGTTGCTTGTGCGGCAGCGGGAGCGAAAGTCACTCATGTTGACGCTGCAAAAGGAATGGTGGAGCGCGCAAAAGAAAATGCCACTCTTAACGGGATTACAAACATCCGCTTTATTGTTGATGACTGCGCAAAGTTTATTGAGCGCGAGATTAGGCGTGGAAATAAATATGACGCAATCATTATGGATCCGCCAAGTTATGGCAGAGGTCCAAGCGGCGAGATGTGGAAGATTGAATATAACATTTTCGATTTTGTTAAGCTGTGCAAACAGGTGCTTTCAGACGATCCACTTTTTGTGCTTATCAATTCTTACACAACAGGACTTCAAGCCAGCGTTATGAAAAACATTTTATCAATCGTCTTTGGCGATAAGGGTACTGAGGCGGATGAAATAGGTTTGCCTACTGAGGAAGGTATTGTTCTTCCATGCGGAAACAGTGGCTTTAAAATTTGGGAAAGGAAGGAAAAATAAAATGCAAGTAGTTTATGAAGATAATCATATAATCGTTGTGATTAAACCACAAAACCAACCATCGCAAAAAGATGAATCTGGCGACCTTGACCTTCTGACTGAAGTTAAAGAGTATGTTAAACAAAAATACAACAAGCCGGGCGAGGCATTTATTGGACTTGTGCATAGGCTTGACCGGCCAACTGGCGGACTTATGGTTTTTGCAAGAAATTCCAAGTCAGCACAAAGACTTTCAAAACAAATGCAAGAGGGATTGTTCCACAAGGTTTATTTCACAGTTGTTGAGGGAAGAATTAAACAGCAAACAGAAAAACTTACACACTTCCTTAAAAAGGATGAAAAAAATAATATAGTTAAACTTTGCCCACCTCTTGAAGAGGGCTCAAAAAAGGCAGAGCTTATCTATAAAACCTTGGAGCGAAGTGATGACAAGTCGCTTTTGTCCGTTCAAATTTTAACTGGCAGATCGCACCAGATTAGAGTGCAGCTTTCCTCAATAGGCTATCCTATTTTTGGGGATATGAAGTACAACAAGAAAGCTCAAAAAGGTGGGCTTGCACTTTGGGCGGGAAGGCTTGAATTTACTCACCCTGTAACAAAAGAAAAAATGACTTTTGTGGCTAGCCCAGATGAGAGCAAAAAGCCATGGAACGAGTTTAAAATTTCAAAATATTTTGTGAGGTAGAAAATGAAAAGAAGCCAAGTTGCAGCCAAATATAAATGGGATTTAACTGCTTATGCGAAAGATG
The DNA here is from genome assembly GCA_964595395.1 of uncultured Lachnospiraceae bacterium. Lineage (GTDB taxonomy): Bacteria > Bacillota > Clostridia > Christensenellales > UBA1242 > Caccovivens. The sequence goes on from CAZQPZ010000060.1 coordinate 3,711, forward strand.
AAAAAGATTTTCTTGCGCGCGTGGAAGATTTGAAAAAATATGAGACAATTTTCAAAAAGTTTGAAGGAAAACTTGATGATGACAAACAGCTTTTGAAGCTTCTAAACCTCACAAGTGAGTTTGGAAAAGAGTATTCACTTTTGGCCAGATACGCCTATCGCAAACTTGATGAAAATTTGGCAAACGGAAGAGCAAAAGAAAATGTGGATCTATTAAGTCAAATCAGCACAAACATTTCAATTGCTTCATCTTTTATACCTCCAGAAGTTTCTGCTTTCAGTGATGAAAAACTTGGGGAACTCCAAAAAGATAAGCGTTTTGCGGCTCATAAGCTGTTTTTTAAGGATATTATTAGGCATAAGCCACATATTTTGCCAAAAGCAGAAGAAAAGCTTTTGTCGGGCATGGGCGAGTTTCTTGGCGGGTTTAGCGATAATCATGATCAATTTGCAGACGCAGATTTGAAGTTAAATGACATTCTAGATAGCCGTGGAAAGAGCCATAAATTCCATTCTTCTCAGTACAATTTGTATATGCACTCTAAGGACAGAACACTTCGCGAGAATGCTTTTAAAGAGCAAAATGGCGCGTATGGCAGATATATAAATTTCCTTGCAAGCAACTATATTTCTGATGTTAAAGCAGATTGTTATTTTGCAAAAATTAGGCATTTTAATTCTGCACTTGAAGAGGCAATTTATGGGGAAGAGGCGAGCGTTAAAGTTTACAACACTCTTATAAGTGCCATCCATAAAAATCTGCCAATCATGTACAAATATTTTGAAAAGAAAAGAAAACTTTTAAGGTTAGACAAATTCTGTATCTATGACCAGTTTGCGCCAGTTTCAAAAAGCTCTCAAAAGAAGTACACATTTGAAGAGGCAATCAAGCTTATTAAAAAAGCGGTTAGCCCACTTGGAAAAGATTATGTTGCCCTCATTGATAAGTCTGTTAAAGAAAAGTGGATTGATGTTATGCCAAGCGAGGGTAAGGCAAGCGGCGCATATTCGGACTCTGCCTATGGAGCACATCCAGTTGTGCTTACAAACTTTACTGGTGACTTTAACTCCGTAAGCACTCTTGCGCATGAACTTGGGCACGCAATGCATTCGTACTTTTCTGAGCAGACTCAAATTTTTGAAGAAAGTGATTATGTAATTTTTGTTGCGGAAGTTGCTTCCACAGTTAATGAGATGCTTCTTCG
>CAZQPZ010000061.1:0-4910 GCA_964595395.1 uncultured Lachnospiraceae bacterium
ACCTTACATTTATTTGGCATTGCCATCAGCGTTATGCCTCTTGGTTGCCAATTACTTAATGCTTCGTAATGATGGAAAAATGTTTATCATCTTTTTGATAGCAAACATACTTCAAATTTTAATTTGGCTTATGCCTGTCTTTATGGGAGAGGCAAATGGACTTAGCGTTCTGCCAATGATCTTTTCACTGTCAGTGTTTGTGGCTTCAAATGCTTATGGCATTGTTTGCTGGAGTAAATCACAATCTAAATCTACAAAGGAGGAATAATGGAACTTCTTGCGCCTGCGGGCAATTATGAAAAATTTTTAACAGCTTTAAAGTTTGGGGCGGATGCTGTCTACCTTTCAGGACAGGCATTTGGTCTTAGGGCTTTTGCCGGCAATTTTACAACTGAGGAAATTAAGTCAGCTTGCGAAAAGGCTCATTCGCTGGGCAAAAAGGTGTATGTGACTGTAAACATCCTTGCCCGTGACTACGATTTTGCTAACTTGAAAGAATATCTCGAGAGCCTGCAGGATGCGAAAGTTGATGCTTTGATTGTTTCCGATTTAGGCATTATTTCTTATATAAGAAAAAATTTTCCTACTTTAGATGTGCATGTGAGCACACAAGCAAATGTCACAAATCTTGCCACAGCAGAATTTTTGGCAGAGCTTGGCGTGAAGAGAATAGTACTTGCGCGCGAGCTTAATCTTAAACAAATTGCGCATATTGCAAAAGCTCTTGAGGGCAGAGTGGAAATTGAGTGTTTTGTGCACGGAGCTATGTGTATGGCATATTCTGGAAGATGTTTGCTTTCTAACTGCTTAACGGGCAGAGAGGCAAATCGTGGAGAGTGCGTGCAAGCTTGCCGCTGGAAATATGTGGTGAAAGAGGTGCGTCGCGAGGGCGATATGCCAATTGAAGAGGACGAAAACGGAACATATATTTTCAATTCTAAGGATCTATGCCTTATCCGCCATTTGAAAGAGCTTAAAGAAGCTGGGATTGCATCACTTAAAATTGAAGGCAGAATGAAGTCTGCCTATTATGTTGCTTGTGTGACAAATGCCTATCGCAAGGCGCTTGACATGCTTCCAAATGAGGCAGGCGAGGAATTTGTTAAAGAGCTTGAAAAAACAAGCCACCGTCGTTTTACAACAGGCTTCTATTTTGATGAAGAGGACAGGCAATATCGCGAAAGCTCATCGCCATATCAAACACACGAGTTTGTGGGTGTGATTGAAAGTATGGAAGGGGCAAGAACTCTTATTCAGCAGCGAAACTTCCTTGCAGAGGGAGATGAAGTTGAAGTGCTAAGCCCGAACAGCAATGTTCACAACAAGACATTTAAAATCACTGGACTAACTGACGTTGAAGGAAATCCAATTGAAAAAGCCAATGTCGCTGAAATGAAATTCTATGCTGATATTCCTTTCGCGCTTAGCGAAGGCGACATATTAAGAAAAAAGATTTAACAGGCGTGAAGCCTGTTTTTTTATATTTTATTTGACAAAATTCGTTAGCTAAATTACAATATTTATATGAGTACTGCAGTTTTTTGGATTGTGCAAGCGTTAGGCTTAATTAGTGTTGTTTTCACTTCACTCTCTTTTATTCAAAAAGAAAAGTGGAAAATAATGATTTTCCTTTCTGCTACAAACCTTTTGTATATTGTAATTTACTTATTAAGCGGTTCGCTGACAGGATGTTTGTTATGTGCTGGAGCGCTTGCTAGAACAATTGTATATTTCATTTATAGCAAGCTTAACAAGAAGCCTGAAATTATCATTATGATTATGTTTGAAATCTACACTGTTGTAATGGCAATTGTTGCTTGGCAGGGAATTGTGGATTTGCTTATGATTGTTAACTTAATTGTTCTTACATACACAACTTGGCAGAATGACATTAGACTGCTTAGATATAGCTATGTGTTCTCAACACTTTTGCTTGTGCCTTATGACATTTTGCTGGGAGCTTATACAACCGTTTTAAGCGAAGTTATTATGTTTGGTTTTGTTATTTATGCGATTATAAAATATTCAAAATCAACAAAAAATGCATTTCAGATTGCGGAGCGCTATCATGCTGCAAACAGGCATTTCTGGGGAAGTGTTGTTCAAAATTTTGAAAATTTCCAATTAATTACCTCGTCAACTGACAGCAGCCCTTATTATAATTATTGCATGTTAAAAAACTATAACAACACCTATGACAGCATTTTGGAAATAAAAAAAGTTTGTAAACAAAACAACCTTAAAGAGCTTGTTTACATTCCATTTGAAACTAGAAAAGTTAATGAAAGCACTTCGCAAGCAAACACTCTGCAACTGTTTTTTCCAACAGAGTTTAACGATGTTTGGATGAAACTTGCAGATGGGTTAAACCTTAATTCCACAAAATGCAAAATAAAGGATGTAACATTTAAAAGCATTTCTGAAAGTGAAATTGAAGATGCGGTTGAAGTTTATTTAATGGGCTATTGCAATAAAACCAGCAAAAAAGCGCTTACTGAAAATGAAAAGTTGCAAGTTGAGAATTTAAGAAACGCAAATCTTACGGATTTTATAGACGGCTATAAAACAACAATTTACATTGCGTATTTCCATAATAAGCCAGTTGCATTAGTTGGAACGTTAAGCAATAAAATAGAGACATTTGTCACAAAAGTTTCAACCATTCCAAGATTTAGAAGAAATCACATTGCTTCTGGATTAATCCAATTTGCAATTGGAGATCAGAGAAATAACGGCGTGCAAGACGTCATGCTTGTTACCGATAAAAACTCTATCCCAGAAAAATTTTATGCCTATAACAATTTTTACGAAGTGGGGCAGGCATACGCCTTGAATGTGTCAGATATGAAAGATTATAAAAAATTTGTCGAAAAAGGAAAAATTTAAGAAAGAAGATTTTAACAGGCGTTAGCCTGTTTTTTGTTTCATGTTGCTGTCATTCTGAGGGCAAAGCCCGAAGAATCTACTACGCAGGCTCGCGTTAGTAAAAAGACAAGCGAGTGCAAGCTTAGTAGATCCTTCGCTAACGCTCAGGATGACAAGCGGAGGATATTTTATGAAAAAAGCAGGCTAAGTCTGTTATTTTGTTTCACTTATTTAAACTCACTCTTTTACTAATCCATAGCCTCAACGCCAAGGCGAATGCCAAGTTTTAAGCCTTCAATAAAGTTAGTTTCAGCAAATTCAGCAGACTTAAATATTTCTAGCTCAAGCAGATTATCTAACTGCTTTTTTTGCTGCTCTGTTAAAGTTTTCTCTAATTCATCGAATTGCTTTAATGCCTTATCTCCAAACTTTTTATATTCGGCGCTTAATGGAATGTTATCATACATTGCAACCTCTCCATCATATAACTGTGCCATTGCTGATTTTTTCATATTTTTACCTCCTAAATATCTTTCGTAAAGATACTTTACATATAATATATCTTTGCCAAAGATTTGTCAACCATTTTTATTCATTTTATTATAGAATATTTGTATGGCAGATATTGATACTATAAAGTTAGGAAAAAGAGTTAAAGAATTGAGATTGGAATGCGGAATGTCGCAAAAGTTTTTAGCGCAAAAAATTAATTGCACTCAAAATACTATTTCTCAATATGAAACGGGCTTAATTAAGCCGAGTATTGATGTTTTGGCTAGCCTTGCTATTGAACTTAAAACAACTACTGACTATTTATTAGGATTAGAAGATTAAAATTAAAAATTTTTTAAAAAATAAGCACTTTTAGTTGACTTATTTTTTTATTCTGCATATACTAGTGCTAGCACTTGAAGGTGAAGAGTGCTAACTTTGGAGAAAAATAGTGCAGCTTTCAGATAGAAAAAAACAGATTTTGCAGACGGCTGTTGAGGACTACATTGCTTCTTGTAGCCCTATAACTAGTGGCGGACTTAAGAATCTGGCTTCTCTTGATTGTTCAACAGCAACTCTTAGAAGTGAGCTTAATGCGCTGGAAGCCATGGGCTATTTAAGGCAACTTCACACCTCGGGTGGAAGGGTGCCAACGGCGCAAGGTTATCGCTACTATGTTGAAACAATGCTTAAGGATTTCAGGGCGACAAATGCTGAGCTTGAAAAGGTGAGAAGTTTAATTGAACAAAAAACATCGTCGCTTTCCGACCTTATCTCCACAATTGCAAAAACAATTGGAGAAGCAACAAACTATCCAACAGTTGTTATGGCAAGCGGAGTTGAAAATTTGCCATTAGCCGATTTTCAGATAATTCCACTTTTAAGCCAAGAGGTGCTTGTTTTAATTGGAACGGGTGCGGGATACATTAATGAAAGGTTAAACATCTCAGCAAGTCAGCGCGAGTGCGAGGACGCAGCAAGATTTTTCAAAAAGCGTTTTGTGGGCAAAACTATTGCCGAGCTTACACAGGCGTTTGAGGAAGGTTTGCTCGCTGACGAAATTGCTGAATTCCAAAACATTGTAAATTGCCTTGTTAATGGACTTAAAAAATTTAACAATCGCAAAATTCTGGATATTCAAAAAAGTGGAACAGTCAAACTGCTGGAAAGTGGCGAGATTGAAAAAGCGAAACACATCTTTGCCGTTCTAGAAGATGAAGAAGAGCTGATTGAAGTGCTGGAAGCAAGCGAAGGCGAGGACATTATCGTTTCAGTTGCTGAAAATGACAACGAAGTTTCAATTGTGAAACTGCCACTTAAGGTTGGCTCGGTGGAGCTTTCAGTTGGAGTGATTGGCCCTCAGCGAATGGACTATGGCGGAGTTTCGGCGGCATTAAAACTGCTTGCTGACGAACTTGAAAATATTAAAGGAGGAAACAAACCTTGAAAGATAAAGAAAAGAAAAAGCATGACCACTGCTGTTGCGAAAATGAAAAAGAGCATGACTGCTGCTGCCACGAAGAGTGTGATTGCAATGAAGATTGCTCCTGCGG
>CAZQPZ010000062.1:0-4713 GCA_964595395.1 uncultured Lachnospiraceae bacterium
CTATTATACAATTTGTCGATTAAAAAGACAAATGATTTTTCATGTTTCTATTTGTCTTTTAAACTTGTTTCGCACTTAACATGGACATGATAATAGACCCGCTTACGGCAGCATTAAGGCTTTCAATGCCCTCATGCATTGGAATTGTAAGACAAACTGAGCAAATCTTTGAAATTTCATCACTTACGCCCTGTCCTTCATTGCCTATAACAATGCCAAGAGGATGTTTTGCCTCGTAAGTAAACACATTTTCGCCTTTCATATCTGTTTTAGCAAGCTTTAGGTTATGACTGCGCACTAGCTCGATAAACTCTGCTCTCGACATTGAATAAACAGGGATATTGAACACTGCGCCCGCACTGCTTCTGATAAGCTTTGAATTGGTTGGTTTTACTCCGTCAATGATAAATACGCTTTCCATGCCGAATGCAAGTGCGCTGCGAATGAGCGTTCCTGCATTGCCTGGGTCTTGAATGCCGTCCATAACAAGGAAGTTAGATTTCGGAGCTTTTACAACATGTTGTGTGTATTCTAACATAACAACCACTCCACGTGGTGTTTTTACATCTGAAAGCGCTTCAATCACTTCTATGCTGCTCAGATACTTATCGCACTCGAAACTAGGAAAAAGCTCCTCTTTTGTGGCAAGAGCAAGGATAGGTTTTGCACCTTGAAAGATAGCATCCTTAATGATTTTTTGGTTATCTAAAAAAAGCAAAAAATCATTTTCTCTTTTTTGCTTTTTTAATCTCTTGACAAGTTCACCACTTGCTCTATTCACTAGGCTTTAACCTCTGCTACAAGAGCTGCGAAAGCTGCTGGGTCTTTAACTGCGATGTCAGCAAGCACTTTTCTGTTAAGGTCGATGTTCTTAGACTTAAGTCCTGCAATGAACTTAGAGTAAGAAATATCATTAAGGCGGCAAGCCGCGTTAATTCTTGTGATCCAAAGAGCACGGAAGTCTCTTTTCTTTTGTTTGCGGCCAATGTAAGCATACATTCCGCTTTTCATAACTTGTTCGCGAGCTGTTCTGTATTGAGTTGATTTTGCTCCGCGGTAACCTTTTGCGGCTTTAAGTATTTTTCTACGTTTTTTAACGGCGTTAACTGTTCTCTTAATTCTCATATTGCCCTCCTACTTACTTTACACCAAGAAGAGTTTTGATGTTATTTGCATTTTTACCTGCAATATATGAACCCTTTCTAAGTTTTCTTTTTCTGTCTTTTGATTTGCATGTTAAGAAGTGGCCTTTTGTTGGGCGAGCATACTTAACTTTGCCTGTTGCGGTGAGTTTAAATCTTTTCTTTGCGCCGCTGTGTGTTTTTTGTTTTGGCATGACTTTTTCTCCTTTTCTATTATGCTTTTTTTGGATTTACAACGACTATAATGTTTCTGCCGTTGACTTCTGGCTCTTTATCTGTGCTTCCGCAGTCAGAAAGTTTGTCCACGAAGTTTTTAACAACATCTATGCAAGTTTTTGCATAAGCCTGTTGCCTTCCCTTCATTCTGAGTGAAACTTTAACTTTGTTTCCATCGGAAAGGAATTTCTTTGCGTTTGTAACGCGATATGCAATGTCGTGGTCGCTTATTGTCATGGAAAGTTGAATTTCCTTAACTTCAATTATCTTTTGATTGCGCTTAAGCTCTTTTTCCTTTTTGATTGCATCAAACTTATATTTGCCGTAGTTCATAAGCTTGCATACAGCTGGTTTTGAAGATGCGTTCATAAGCACAAGGTCAAGATTTTTCTCGTCTGCGATTGCAAGTGCGCGTGAAAGTGGAAGCACTCCAAGCTGCTCGCCGTCATCGCCAATAAGCCTTACCTCGTCTGCAGAAATTTGATCATTTATTAAAAGTTCCTTAAAAATGGTCGTTGTCTCCTTTTATAAAAAATTTGGTGAAAGGCATAATGCTTCCACCAAAAAAACTTAAAAAACAAAATATGTTTGAAATATACAAGTTTTTTAACACGGTCTAAATCCAAATGTTTGACCGGTGAGAAGTGGAAACTTCTGCTTTCGACTTTGATATATTAACATAACCCCTATTTTTTGTCAACTGTTTTTTCACTTTTTTTTCGTTTATAGAAAAATATTTTGTCCATTAGGCGCCCTATTCTTAAAATAATCTTGTCCGCATTCTTGATTGCTTTGCCTTTCATCAGTGCTTTGAAGAGAATTGTAAGCCCCGCGATCAGCGAGCTGACAAGAGTGGAAACAATTATTACAACGCTTGGCTGAGATATGTTTTGTGAGATTGATAATATAACACAAGCCCCGCCTGCGCCAGACAGAATGCCGCAAATGTCCCCTACAACATCTGCGCAGAAGGAACAAACCTTTTCAGAGTTTTTCTTTAAGCGCAGCGCCACCTCACTTCCCAGCACATTTGCTTGAACCAGCTTTTTAAAAAAATCTTCGTCTGCGCTGGCAACCGCTATGCCAATCATATCAAATATTACGCTTAGGAAGATGAAGAATGCAATCATAAAGCATGCCATAACTGCGCCTAAACTTGATAGCACGCTGTGGCTCAAGAGCGAAAAAAGCGAAGATAGGCAGATCGATACAATGAACATTTTAAATGCCCAACGATATTGCCTTATCTCCACTGAAGTTGCTTTAACCTTGTTTTTCTTATTCTTCACATAGTATTATATTTTTGGTTTGGATAATATATGAAAAAAGCCGAGGTTAATCGGTTTTATCTTTCTAATGTTTCTTCTGTTTCTTCTTTGCGAATAGTATTATAAGCTAAAAACAATAACCCAACACTCGCTCCCATACTTCCTAATGAGCCCCAAAAAACTTTGCGTGATAAGTTTTCAGCTGATTTTGCTTTTCGTGCCGCGTTTGACGTGTTCCCTTCTTCTGATAATAGCAAATATTCAACATTTTCCTTTGATTGTAAAGCTGCCAATTCCTTTTGATAATTTTCGCTCAGAGCGGCTATTTGATTATTCTCACTTATTTGAGCAAAATAATTTTCATATCGTTTATTTAAAGATTCTGTTTCTTTTTGTATTGCTGCATGATATTCTGGTGTGTGAGGATAGGTAGCTAAAAATTCATCATATTTTTTACAATTTGATGAAAGAAATACCGCACTAGTTATAAAGAAAATTATTGATAAACATGAAAACGTAATTGTTGCTAATAAAGTTAGCGGTCTTTTATTATGTCTTTTCAGTATAGGCTTTTTTATTGATTGTTTTTTTAATTTGTTATTACTTTCTACCATTTCCATAGAGATAGTATATTTTTATGTAATAAAGAATATGAAAAAAACCGAGGAAGCTCGGCTTTAATTGGAAACAACAAACTGGCGAGTGTTAAGAGATCAGCTATCTTGAAAATGTTTCTTCGTCATGAATGTCAATAGAAAAGTTTATGCCTGATTCTTCTATGTTCTTTATTATATCATCAACTGAACGTGAATTGTTGTCAATTCCAGATGGGATTGTTATTTGATTTTCTGTTTCGTTATAACTTTCGTATTTTGCTATATTTTTACCAAATTTATAAATAGAAAGTCCTAGTGCTATTCCTGCTGGACCAGCAAGAATTATTGGGTCAAACTCTCCTGCTTCTTCTGATATTGTAGCAGCAAAAATTGTGAAAGCTGTTGAAAAAATTGCTAAACCTGCTCCCTGGCACATTAACACAAGGTCAAGCCCATGAGCTTTTAGCTTACCCATGCATTTGTTTTTAAATTCTTTTATTCTTTCTTTAAACTTTGTGTTTTTCATTTTTACCTCTTTTTTAAAATATGCAAGCATGCGTAGTAGATTCTTCGCTTCGCTCAGAATGACACACTTCGTATGTGACTATTACAAAATCAAGTGCTATCTAATAGATTCTTCGGCTCACGCCTCAGAATGACAGTGCCTTAGGCACTTACTATGAAAGGTATAATCAATATAATCAGACGAAGTCTGGCGAAAGCAAGCTTTGCCGGAGAAGGGCTTTGCCCGGCGGCAACCGAAGGAAACTCGCATGAGTTTGCCTGAGGACAAGCGGCTTCGCCAATCTACTCGCAGAAAATGTCCAGCGGAATTTTCAAGAGTGGGAAAAGGGTTCGTGGAGGAAAACCGAGGTGTAGCCATTAGCTTTATTTTGAAAGCGTACTGGCGTTAAGCGCCTTGGTTGTCCCCACCATTAGTAAACTATTATGTCATCAAGCTTCTTTGAAAGGTTTTGCTCTGATACAAAGATCTTTTCGCCGGTTTCGCGAATTGTTATTTCCATAACTCCATTTTCTATTGTTTTTGGACTGATTACAATGCGCACTGGAATTCCCATAAGTTCGCTGTCTGTAAGTTTTGCGCCAGCAGAGAGATTTCTGTCGTCATACAGCACTTCAAAGTTCTCAGCAGTCAGATTTTTATAAACCCTTTCCGCTTTTTCTTTAACGCGTTCGTCATCCAATCTAAGTGGGCAAAGGTAGATGTGCCATGGAGCAACGCTCATTGGCCAAACAAGACCCTTTTCGTCTGCGCTTTCCTCTGCGATTGAAGCAAGGCATCTGCCAATTCCAATGCCATAACAACCCATGATTGGGTGAACAGAATTGCCGTCTTGGTCATGCACGGTCATGCCCATTGATGCTGTATACTTTGTGCCAAGCTGGAAGATGTTTCCAATTTCAATGCCGTTTTTAACGAGCAGTTTTGCACCGCACTTAGGACATCTTTCACCCTCAGAAACTTTGGAA
>CAZQPZ010000063.1:0-4624 GCA_964595395.1 uncultured Lachnospiraceae bacterium
GCGTCCCTTTATTATGCTCACCAGCCTCCGCTTATGTTCGGTAAGCTCCGCTTATGTTTGACGAAGTCAAACCTATCGTAGCGTCAGCGAAGATATGTTTACCAAGCTCTGCTTTAGAGCCATAGCTCGCATCAAACCACAAGGTTTGATATGTTTAATTTACCTCACATGTCATCCTGAGCATTTGCGAAGGATCTGCTACGCACACTTCGTGTGTTAATAATAAAAACTTAAATGTTATCCAATAGATTCTTCGGCTGTCCGCCTCAGAATGACAGTGCCTTAGGCACTTACTATACAAGTATGATAGTTAAAAGCAGACGAAGTCTGTCGGATACCAACCTCAAAATGACAAGTACGGAGCAAGCCCAATAAAAATTTGAAATGCATGTATCTATTAAAAACGCTTGTCCAAACATATCAAAAAAAGTTGAAAAACTTTTAATAAAGTGTTAAAATAAAAGCACTTCTCAGATGGAGACGTATCGAAGTGGTCGCACCGAGCTTGACTCGAAATCAAGTTGTCAGCTAAACCTGGCACGTGGGTTCGAATCCCACCGTCTCCGCCAGATCATTATTTCTTCCCCTCTATTTGCTTGACATACAAAACTTGAATAAGTTAAAATATAGTATCTTACAAAGGAGGGAGTTTATATGAAAACTGCAGCAAAGGTGTTTATCATTTTAGCTATGATTTTTGGATGCATCGCAATTCTTCCACTTATTTTTGGAGGAATTACACTTTCAAAAATGAAAACTGCAACAAAAGCATCTGATTTAACAGTTTGGGGAATACTTGACATATTCTTCTGCGGTTTAATCGGCGGAATCTTAGTTCTTTGCTTAAAAGACTCAGATTTAGCAAAGTAAGTGTCTAAGTAAAAAAGCTCGGATCTCCGAGCTTTTTTTATGTGAATATTAAACCCTTTCACTCCCCCAGTTTCAAATCTCTTGGCGGATGAGGGCGCACTTCAACATCTATCAGTCCGCGCTCTTCTGGAAGGATTCCATTTAAATTGTCTATTTCTTGCTGTATTAGCGCAGCAAGCCTGCCTTGATAAAACACCCTAACTTCTCGCCCGTCTGCGATTTGGTATTCCACGCAAATATTGTAGGCGCGCTCTGTTTTATAAAGAATGTTAGGGCGGCAGAAATTCTCCTCCCAATAAGTCTGCTCCTCTCTTTTAGAAGCAATTTGAGGGTTAAACATAACGATAATCTCTTTGCCAATGCCGTCAGCGACTGCGATCACCCTTTCCCTTTCGCCAATTTGATTTGCTGAAAGAGAGACAGCCGTGCTGCCCTGTCTCCAGCCATGTTTAATTGTGTCTTCCAAATCTTTTGCGATGCAAAGAGAGTTCGAATCCACTGGGGAATCGAAACTTGGCCATTTTAAAATATCACTATCTTTTACAATATCTCTAATCATAAGAATATTGTATTAAAGGGAGCCAAAAATAGTTAAAAAAACTTGGGTCACCCAAGTCTTTTTTAAACTTTTTATATCGAAAAATGTCAATCTATCCTAAAATATCGCTGCGGTCTTCATATTTGGTGTGAAGCAGCGGGCTGCCAAAATCGTGAAGATACTCTTTATATATCGCCTTAATATCAGGGTTTTCATGGCAGAATCTGACTTTAGCATTTTGATCTATGGCGTAAAGCGCCTTGCTGCGCATTTTGCGGACATCTTCATAAGTTTTAAGAACGCTTTTAGGCTGACCTCCGCCCGCCATGCAACCGCCAAGGCAAGCCATAACTTCAACGAAATCATATTTCTCGCCCTCATCCATTTTGGCAAACAACTTTCTTGCATTCACGAGCCCTGAAACAACTGCAACTTTAACTGTTTTCGCGCCCAAATTAACCTCGCATTCAACAAATCCTTTAAGGCTGCGCACTTGTTTAAACTCCAGCTGTTCGGGATTTTTGCCATTGAGCATGAAATAGGCCGTTCTGAGCGCCGCTTCCATAACACCGCCAGAGCTGCCAAAAATCACTCCTGCGCCGCTGCCCTCGCCCATGAGACTGTCAAATTTACAATCTTTAAGCTTATCAAAATCAATCTTTTTTAATTTCATCCATTCGGCAAGCTCTCTAACCGGAATAGCAAAATCTGCGCTTTGCAGTCTTGCAACCTCCGCTTTTTTAGCCGTGCATGGAGTTATTGCAACAATCACAATGTTTTTAGGGTCAATTCCCATATTTTGAGCCCAATATGATTTAATCATTGCCCCTTGCATTGAAATTGGACTTTTGCATGAAGAAAGCAGGTTGATTTTGTCTGGCTTAAAAATCTCAACAAACTTTACCCAAGATGGGCAACAACTTGTCATCAGCGGCAAGTTCTGTCCTTTTTTCAATCTGCATATAAGCTCGTGCGCCTCTTCCATGATTGTGAGGTCTGCACCAAAAGTGGTGTCAAAAACATAGTTTGCACCCAGCTTTCTTAGCGCGCCAACAAGTTTTGAGGTGCAAAGAGTGCCCTCTTCTTTTCCAAAAGCTTCTGCAAGCGAAATTCTCGCCGACGGCGCCACCTGAAAAACGAATGTTTTAGACTTATCTTTCATCAGCTCGATAAGCGCTTTATAATCATTTTTAAAGTTGATTGCTCCTGCTGGGCAAGCAATAGAGCATTGTCCGCATTCCACGCAAACAGTTTTACACTTGCATTTATTTATGTTGTAGTGCCCATAAACGCCTTGTTTGTATCGGCATACAGACTTACAATTGCCACACTTTACACATTTGGACGGATCGCGGCAAACCGCAAGATTATCCTCATCTAAATCAAGATAAACTGTCTCTTCACGTTTTGCTTTTTTAGCTTCTTTAAAAAACTCTTTGCCTACTCCGCAAAGTGGGCAAACCCAATCGTCTGAAAGCGCATTAAAATCGCCCTCATACACATAGCCGCAAACTTTACAAACATGTTTAGACATTCATCTTCTCCTTTCAACAAAATTTTACATCATTTGCTGAAATTCTCAAAATGATTGGAAAAGAAATTTTGATTGTGCTGCACGGCGCTGTCATTAGGTTTTAACTTTTGTGATATAAGGTGATACTTATAGGCATTCTCATAGTCGCCTTTTAGCGAATAGGAATAGCAAAGCTGTAGCGCAGGGATAAAATCGTGCAAATCTCTTTCCACAAAACCGCCAGAGCTCATCCCCTCCAAATTATTGAAACTTTGCTTAAACCAATATATCGCCTCATCCAGCCTCTTCTCTTGCAAAAAGATGTTGCCCAACCTGCAAGTAACCTCACTACGTGGAGAAGCAAACAAAAAACTTTTTAACAGGCTTTGCTTAGCTTTTTCATTTAAGCCCAAGTTTTGATAGCAAGAGCTTAAGTCTATGCAAGCCTGAATTTTGTTTTCAACCCAGCTATCTGGCATTTTTAGGAATTTATTCAGCGCCCCGATTGCTTCGCCATTTAGGCCATTAAACATCAATTCCCTTGCATAATAAAATTGTTGCCTAGGCGAAAATTTAACCTTTTTTGCTTTTAAATTACGATAAATCTTTAAATTTCGCCCCTTTTCAGGCGATTTTTCTTTTTTGTGGTAGATTTTTATATCAACATTTTCCACTCGTCCGCTTGGCACAATTACCTCATGAACAGGGTCTACCCACTGATAATTTTTCTCTCTCGAAAACAGCCTTTCTCTTTTGTATTTAAAAATTGGCGTGCCATCCTCTTCATGCGAAAGCACATAATCAAACATATAAAGATCGGCAGGATTTGCAACCTTCTTAAGCTCATTTATCTTTGCAATGTCCTCATCAAAAATAACATCGTCAGCATCCAGCCACATAACATAATCTAAGCTTGCCTGGGCGAACGAAAAGTTGCGGGCGGCAGAAAAATCGCCTATCCACTTGAAGTCAAGCACCTTATCTGTAAACTTTAACGCCAAGTCTTTAGTACAATCTGTAGAGCCGGTGTCGACAACAATAATCTCATCAGCAAACTTCACGACGCAAGACAGACACCTTTCAATAACCTCTTCTTCATTTTTCACTATCATACAAACTGAAATTTTCATATATGTCTCCCATATTAGATATTCTTTAAACAAAAAATAATTGAATATCTAAGCGCCTCAAGTAGTATCTTGTATCATGACAAATTCAGAAATTAAAGCCAAAAATGAAGAGCTTTTTCAGCGCCTCAAGGCGGGCGATCTCTCAGCACGTGATGAAATTATTCAGCTAAATTTAAAGCTCACATATGAAGCGGCAAAAATGTATTCCAACATCTCCGAAGTCCGCGGCTACATTGATAAGGAGGACCTTGCCCAGATTGCTTGCGTAGGTCTAATTAAGGCGGTCGATAAATATGATCCTGAATTAGGATATACTTTCTCATCTTTTGCAATGATCTGCATGAGAAATGAGCTTTTTATGGTTAACCGCAAAATTGATCGTGAAGAGGAAACCACATTAAACACACCTATCGATGAAGATGAGGATCTTGAGTTCATTGATCTTTTTGTTGGTGCAGAGTCAGCAGAAGAAATCTTCTTGAAAAATGAAGGCAGCCTTTTTGATGTTACTGTTAAATTTTTGCCAGAGTGCGACCGCAAGTTTTTAACTATGCGATTTAAACAAATGGCGAC
>CAZQPZ010000064.1:0-4584 GCA_964595395.1 uncultured Lachnospiraceae bacterium
GTACTTATACAAAAGCGCACCAGTTACAAGACCAATTCCAAAGCCAAGCAGCATCAATACATCTTTCATTTTTCCCTCCACGACTTTATGTTGAGCGGTTTAAAAGATATTATTCATAGTGTAAAGAAAAAAAACTGCAATTAAGCAGTTTTTAATTTTAGTCTTCATCTTCTTCTGTCTGTTTAGACTTTGCACTTTTTTTGTTTTCTTTCACTAAGCGTTTGTGATAATCCTCAACAGCCGCCTTGATTGCTTCCTCAGCAAGCACTGAGCAGTGAATCTTGTGTGGTGGAAGATCGCCCAAAATGTCAAACACTTGTTTGTTTGTTACTTTAAGTGCATCTTCAAGTGTCATGCCTTTAATAAGGTCACAAGCAACATCTGTTGATGCAATTGCAGCAGCGCAACCAAAAGTTTTGAATTTTGCGTCCTTAATAATGCCATCTTCAATGAGAAGATATATTTTCATAATGTCGCCGCAAGCAGCGTTACCTACTTTTCCAATTCCGTTTGCGCCCTTCATTCCCCCGGCGTTTTTAGGATTTTCAAAAATGGAAAGAACTTTTTTGTTATACATGTTTTACCTCCTTCCTGCTTTTGTAATTGGCGAAATCGCTCTAAGTTTTTTAACTGTTTCAATAAGTTTTTCAACAGCATAATCAACATCAGCTTTTGATGTGTTTTTGCCAAATGAGAATCTCACTGTGCCCTGAGCAATTTCATCTTCAATTCCCATTGCTTTAAGCACATGTGATGGCTGAAGTGAGTTTGATGTGCAAGCTGATGCAGTTGACGCGGCAACTCCAGCAAGGTCAAGAAGCATAACAATGCTTTCGCCCTCAATCATTTCAAATGAAATGCTTACTGTGCCATTAATTTTTTGATGTGGGTGTCCATTAACTTGAATGTACTCAATGTTCTCCCTCACCTTGTTTAAGAAGTATTCTCTAATAGAGCGAAGTTTTTGCTGATTGATTGCAAGGTCTCTCACTGCAATTTCAGCAGCCTTTCCAAAGCCAGCAATTGCTGGAACGTTAAGTGTTCCGCCACGTTTTGCACGCTCTTGGTTTCCGCCAGCAACTAAACTTTCAATTCTGATTCCGTTTTTAAGGTAAAGAGCTCCGCAGCCTTTTGGTCCATAAATTTTATGAGCTGAAATGCTGAGTGCGTCGATTTCCATATCTTGAACATCAAGCTTAACAGCGCCAAGTGCCTGAACAGCGTCTGTATGGAAAATAATTCCATTTTCATGAGCTGTTTTTGCAATTGTTTTAATGTTTTGGATTGTTCCAACTTCATTATTAACAGCCATGATTGAAATAAGGATTGTGTCCTTTCTGATTGCATGCATAAGCTCTGCAATGCTTACAAGCCCATATTTATCAACTGGAAGATAAGTGATTTCAAATCCCTCTCTCTCAAGTGCAGCACATGCCTCTAAAACTGCATGGTGCTCAACTCTTGAAGTGATGATGTGCTTGCCCTTATTTTTATAAGCATGAGCGATTCCTTTGATAGCCCAGTTATCAGCCTCTGTTCCGCCCGATGTGAAATAAATCTCGTTTGCGTTTTTTGCGTTGATTGCCGCTGCCACTCTATCTCTTGCTCTGTCCACAATTGCAGCCGCTTCGCGTCCAAAGCTGTGGATTGAACTTGGGTTGCCATAAAGCACATTAAAGCATGGCATCATTTCGTTCAACACTTCATTTGAAACAAAAGTTGTTGCAGCATTATCCAAATAAACCTTTCTTGTCACGATAATTCTCCTTTTACGCACTAATTTTATCACTTTAGCGCCTTTAAGTCAATACAAAAAATAAAATTTACACCTATTTTTGCCAAATTTTGTTCATTTAGAAGAAAAAAAGAGGCATTTGCCTCTTAATTGTATCTAACAAACTGTTCGCCAGTAGCATCATCGACGCTATGACTAACCTTTGGTTTATAGTTAATATTGTTCGGATCATTTTCAGCTGCAATCAATTTTTTAATTGCTCTATTTGTTGTGCCCTTTCTTAAAGCGTAAACTGCTTTGCGCTCTGCCTGTTTTTTAAGTTTTGCTTCTTGTTTATTTTCGTTTTTCATATGTTTCCTCCACTTATATTATTATTTTAACATATTTAAAGCTTTTAGTCAAGATAAAACAAAATAATTTCCACTTTTTCTGCATTTTGCCACATAAAAACAAAAAAACGAGCGTTTGCCCGTTTTAGAATTGCAAATATGATTCAACAAGATCGACTAAATCTTCTTTCTGCATAAGGCCAACATGCTTTTCAACAAGCTTGCCATCCTTCAAAATGACAATTGTTGGGATAGACAAAACACCAAACTTGCGAGCAAGTGTTTCGTTTGTGTCAACATCAACTTTAACAATGTTAAAATCAGGGTGCTCTTCGTTAATCTCTTCTATAATCATGCTCATCATGCGGCATGGACCACACCAAGTTGCAAAAAAGTCAACAATTGTAACGCCGTTTTTTGTTGCAGCCTCAAATTGTTTTTGATTTTCGCTTTCAACCATATTGTTTAATTGTTCAATCATTTTTCTCCTCCAAAAATTTATTTATCACAATGGCGGCAATTGTTATTCCGCACATTGCTGGATAGTAGCTTATGCTGCCAACAGTGCCGCCACTCGCTTGCCCCTTTTCTTCACTTGTTACAACGCTGAGTTTAGAAATGCCAGCCTCTCTAAGTTTTTTTCTAACAGCTTTGGCAAGTCCGTCGTCATGAGTTTTGTAAATGTCAGTTAAGTAAAATCTTGGCACCCCATATCTATTCCCTGCACCCATAGCAGAAATGATTTTAATGTTGCCCCTTTTGCAGTGGACGATTAAATCCACTTTATCTTTCACGCTGTCGATGGCATCCACACACATGTCGCACTGTGAGATTATCTCATGCACATTTTCGCCTGTCAAACGCTCCTTTACAATTTCGCAGTCAAGTGCTGGATTGATTTTCAAAAGCATTTCTTTTAAAACTTCCACTTTGCTTTTGCCTATCGTGTCTACATTCGCAACGATTTGGCGATTTAAGTTGGATGGCGAAACAGTGTCAAAATCAACAAGCTTTAGCTTTCCCACTCCTGCGCGGGCAAGCATGTAAGCCGTGTATCCGCCAACGCCGCCAACACCAACAACAGTAACGCTTTTATTTTTTAAGCTTTCCACACCAGCCTCGCCAATTAAAAGCTCTGTGCGTGAACAGTCAAGCTCTGTAATTTTCTCTTGCATATCTTCCTCAAGCTTACAAAACATATTTTTTAAGGTCAAACTTTTTCTTTGTTTCCTTAAATGCGTTTTGCACATATGCCTTATCGATTGTCACATCAAGAAGTGGATGGTCGCCACTTGCATTGAAAGAAATGTCCTCTAAAAGAAGCTCCATAATTGTGTGCAATCTTCTTGCGCCAATGTTTTCGCTTGTTTCGTTTTCGGCAGCTGCCATTGCAGCAATCTCGTCAAGCGCGTCATCTGTGAATTTGAGGTTAATGTTGTCCACCTTAAGAAGTGAAGCATACTGAATTGTAACAGCATTCTTTGGTTGAGAAAGAATGCGTTTAAAGTCGGCTTCTGTCAAGCTGTCAAGATCAACTCGGATTGGGAATCTGCCTTGAAGCTCTGGAATCATATCCTCAATTTTTGAAACATGGAAGGCTCCCGATGCGATAAAGAGAATGAAGTCTGTTTTGATGTTTCCATATTTTGTTGCAACCGTGCAGCCTTCAACAATTGGAAGGATGTCTCTCTGCACACCCTCACGAGATACATCTTGAGAGTTGTTGTTTGTAACGCCTATGATTTTATCAATTTCATCGATGAAGATTATTCCCTCTTCTTCTGCACGGCGAATTGCCTCAGAGTTTACATTATCAAGGTCGATAAGCTTGTCGCACTCTTCATTCATAAGCGCTTCTCTTGCATTTTTAACAGGCATTTTTTTGTTTTTCTTGCGTTGTGGAAGCAGTCCGTCAAACATAGAGCCAAGTGAGATTTCTGGTCCGCCAAGCGCAACCATGGGCTTTGGCGCGTCAGTTACAGAAACTTCAACAAGCTCTTCTTCAAGTTTGCCAGCGTCAAGCTCGGCTGCAATTTCAGCTTTTTCTTGAGTTAAAGATGTATCCTTTCTTGCAGCAGCAATGGCGTCGATAAGTTTGCTTCTTACAATTGGTGCAACTTTATTTTCAACAGCATGCTGTTTTTCATCTTTCACAAGTCTAACAGAAACTTCAACAAGGTCGCGTACCATGCTTTCAACATCTCTTCCAACATAACCAACTTCGGTGTATTTTGTTGCCTCAACTTTGATAAATGGTGCACCAACAAGCTTTGCAAGCCTTCTTGCAATTTCGGTTTTACCAACACCTGTTGGACCTTTCATGATGATATTTTTTGGTGTAATTTCCTCGCGAAGCTCTTTTGAAAGTTTGCTTCTTCTATACCTGTTTCTAAGTGCAATTGCAACAGCTCTTTTTGCCCTTGCCTGACCGATGATATATTTGTCAAGTTCTTCAACAATTTGTTTTGGTGTTAAGTTCATCTTTAAACCTCCTCAACTGTAATATGGTCATTTGTGAAT
>CAZQPZ010000065.1:0-990 GCA_964595395.1 uncultured Lachnospiraceae bacterium
AGTTTTTTTCAACAAACATTTTTGCGTAATTTTGCATTTCGCGATAGTCTGCACCATAGCCATGCACAATGATTGCAAGTTTGTTTGTGGTGTTTGGCAAGAAATGCCCAACAAGCTTTAACCCGTCTTTTGAAATTAGATTAATTTCCTCAAAATCAAACTTATTCCACCAACACAGGTCAATATTATATTGCTGGAGCGATTTTTTCATTACATTGTTAACAATTCGCTTTGCTGTGCTGCGGCGTGAAAGAGCAATTCTAAAACAGATTGCACCAGTTATTAAATATAGCGCCATACATAATAGCAGCAACCCAACTAATGCCAAAGCAACGATTGAAACAATTTTCATTTGCACTCCTTTTTATTCAACAATGGCTTTAATGCTTTCTCCACTTTCCGCATCTTGATAGGTTAGCCAGTAACCAAAACTTTCCTTTTTGCTCTCATCCAGAGGAAACCACACTGGATAGCCAGAAAGCTGGCTAGGCGGATTTTTTTGATAGATGCCAGGCACGCCATAGCAAACATATTTAATTTCGCCTTCGTCATCATAGATAAGCCCAAGAATATAATAATCTCCCTCGCCGTCAAATTCCACCCTCACCCATTTTGAGGAAGGAATCATTTCTTCCAAAAAGCTTTCGCTTGGATTATTTTCAAAAAGTTTATCTATTTGCCCTTTTATATCGTCCACAAATCTAGTTTTCTCTTCCGCCGGCTGAGTCTCACTTTCGCCAAAGAAACAGCGCTTATATTTACAAGTGGAGCACCTATCAGGCTCAGCCTCAGCTGATGCTTGCACCTTTGCGCTCTCATTCATCTCTTTATCAATCGCCTCATCTATTTCAGCTTGCAAGCTTTCTTCATATTCAATGCCAGCCTCGTCAAGCTTTTCTTCAACTTCATTTGCTGAATGCGAATCTAACACTTCTTCGCTAAACATTCCAAGCACATCTTCCTTATTCTCACTGCCCATAGTTTAGCCAA
>CAZQPZ010000065.1:1000-4467 GCA_964595395.1 uncultured Lachnospiraceae bacterium
AAGAAAAGTTATCTTCCATGTCTGCTTTCGTTTTAAATGTATATAGCATACTGCCCGAACTTACCAGCCCGCATTTTCGCACATTGCCGTTTTCGTATATTCCAAGGCTTAAAATGCCTTCTGGAGTGCGCAAAAAATTGTATAATCGCACTCTGCCGCTTATTAAATCTCCGTCTTTTTCAAGCGTAAGCACCGCCTTTTGATTGCCGCTTTCAACGCCCATTAAAACTAGACTTTTTTTTGTAAACATAATATCACCTCTTGCTAATATATTTTAACAAGACGCCCTTTTATGCCCACAAAAGAAAATTTTTCAAACTTGTCAGATTTTGTCAAACTTTAAGCTTTCTGTTAATCTGCCTTACAATCTGCTTTGCGGAAAATCCAGCCTTTGCATAAAGCTGCTCGCCCGATCCGCTGGACATGTAGTTTTCAACCCCAATTCTTAAATCACTAGGGCGGAGATATTTTGCCCAAACAGTGTCATTTGAAGCTTCAATTGCAACCCTAAGTTTAGGATTTGAGCCAAGCACCTTTTCTTTATAAGCATCGCTCTGCTCTTCAAAAAGCTCAAAACAAGGCATGCTTACAACGCTTACATCAAGGCTCTTTTCAAGCTCTTTTGCAACGCTAAGCGCAAGAGGAATTTCACTTCCAGAAGCCATAATAACAACTTCTGGCTGTTTTTTTGATTGTTTTAATACATATCCGCCTAAGCACGCGCCCTTAACTGAAGTAAGACCGCTTGGCGCGATAGGTCCCCTTGCAAGAGCAATGGAAGTTGGATTTCTATCTGTTAAAAAGCTTTTATATGCAGCTGCAAGCTCGCTCACGTCGCATGGTCTGAACACGTTAAGTCCAATTATGCCTCTAAGAGCGCCAAGCTGCTCAATAGGTTGATGAGTTACGCCATCTTCACCCACCAAAATGCTGTCATGTGTAAAAATGTCAAGAACAGGAAGTTTCATGAGCGCGCGCATTCTAAGTGATGGCAACATGTAACTTGAAAATGCAAGGAATGTTGCATCAAAAGGCAAAAAGTCCTCATAAAGGCTTATTCCGTTGCAAATTGCAGCCATTGCATGCTCACGAGCACCAAAATGGATGTTTCTGCCACGTTTGTTTCCTGCAACATAGTCGCCACCATTTGTGATATATGCTTTTGTTGAAGGTGCAACATCTGCTGTTCCGCCAAACATTTGAGGCAATTTTTCACAAATGTCGTTAAGCATAACTCCATTCATCTCGCGCATTGAAAGTCCGTTAAACTTTTCTTGTGCTGCCAATTTTTCAAAGTCAATTTTCTTGTTATCAAAATATGTGATTAATTTTTTGTAAAGCTCTGGATGAGTTGTTGCATAAACGGCAAGGTCCTGACTCCACTTTTCATGGGCAAGTTTGCCATTGATTGTGCTGTTCATGCAAAGCTCACGCACATCATTTGGAATAAAGAAGGATTCGCTAACGCCCAATTTTTCTTTGAAAGCGCTAAGCTGATCCGGCTTCATAGGATAGCTGTGAACGGCGCTTGTTCCCTCTTTTTCAGTGCCAATTCCAATGGTTGTATGGAAAACGATTATGCTTGGTCTTTTCGATTTTTTAGCTCTTGCAATTGCCCTTGTGCAAGCATAATATGAATTTCCCTTTTTAACCTCTATAACGTTAAAACCCATTGCCTTAAATTTTTTTGCAACATTTTCGCGATTTGATAAATTTAAGCTTCCATCAATGGTCACATCGTTGCAGTCATAAAGCAGAATAAATCTTTTAAGATTATAAGCTCCAGCAAGTGAACATGCCTCTTGGCTAATGCCTTCCATAAGGTCGCCATCGCTGGCAAAACAATATGTGTAGTTATTAATAATTGGAAAGCCTATTGCGTTAAACTTTTCTTCCATAACGCTTTGGGCAATAGCCATGCCAACTGCGTTTGCAACACCTTGACCAAGCGGACCAGTTGTTGTTTCTACCCCGCTGATAAGTCCAAACTCTGGATGTCCAGCTGTAATAGAGTTAAGCTTTCTGTAATCTTTAAGATCTTGCAAGCTTACATCAAAACCAAACATTGAAAGAAGGCTGTAATAGAGAGCGCTAACATGCCCTGCTGAAAGCACAAAGCGATCTCTGTTCAAAAAGTCTGGGTCAGACACATCAAAGGTGTAATGATCTTTAAAAAGCGCAAACAAAATGCTGCTTGCCCCAAGTGCAGAACCAGTATGTCCAGAGCCCGCATTAGAAACAGTTTCAGCTGTAAGCGCCTTTAAATAATTAATTGATTTCTGAATAAGTTTTTTCATAGCTTTTCACTTATCTCCTTCACAATCTTTGTAAGATTCTGTTTGTTGTCAGCCGACACATCAATAATAAGGTCTGCCCTTTCTTCCAAATATTTGTTGCGCTCTTCATAAGAGAGAGCAGATATAACATCATCTTTTGAAAGCTTTTTCTTGTTGAATCTTAAATAAATTAAAGGATGAAAATCATTAAAAAGGTCATAGTTATGCCACAAGAGGTCGTAATCAATAAAAATTACGCTGTTCTCATACGCGGCAACGCCACGAAGCGCTGACCTTTCCCTTTTTTTAAGATAAGTTATTCCGCAATTATTTAGAATTGCCTTGCTGTCAAATAAATCATATTCCACAACATCCTTGCAAGAGGCGTAGTGAAGCGATAATAAATTTGCAAGCTTTTGGGTTAAAGCCGCCCCTATGGTGGTGTTTAGACTTGTTATTAAAATGCTTGTCCCTAGTTTTTCCATATGATTATTTTATCAGCATTTTAAGTTTTAACCAAATGTATTTGCAATTATTTTTTAACAACTTTTTTTTGTGACGATTTGTGTCTTATGTCAGGCACTCCCCACACAAGCAGCAAAATAAAGCCTAATATGCCCGCAATTAAAGCATAATCAATCATTTTGCCTCTGTGAGTGCCTGTGAAAATGCGGCCATTTTGAGTTTCAAACACAATGCTGCCATGCTCAATTGTCGTTAAAGTTGAAATATTGAAAGCATTTAACCTGTCAGTAACCTCTTGATGAGGGTGCCCATATTTGTTATTCGCGCCAGCACTTATAACCGCATAATCGGGATCAACATATGAAAGAAAGGCTTCGCTTGTTGAAGTTGATGAGCCGTGATGCCCAACCTTTAAAACATCAGACTTGAGGGCGTCATCATAGCGGGCAATCATCTTAGCCTCTTCACTTGTGCCAGCGTCACCTGTAAACAAAAACTTGTTGCCATTAAGGTCAGCTTGAACAACGGCTGAAGTTGCATTAGTATCGTTATAAGGCGCGTCTGGATAAAGCACATTCACAGTATAATTTTCGCCAACTATGCTTGTTGCATCACTTGTGTAAAACATCTCAGCGCCCTCTTCCTCATAGAAAACGCTGATTAAGTCATCATATGTAGCGCTTGGGCTAGGCTGACGCGGATATTCACTTGGCTCTGTTTCAGAGC
>CAZQPZ010000066.1:0-4449 GCA_964595395.1 uncultured Lachnospiraceae bacterium
ATTTATGTGACGAGCTTATGACAAGCAAGATTTTGTTTATCAACAAAAAGATAGATAAAATTTTGGAAAGCATTGCAACCTCGCCAGAAGTTTATAATCTGCTTTCAGAGTGCATGGGGCAGTTTAACAAGGATAAGGAATTTGACAGAGCTTTTGCTAAGAGCTCTTCTGGCAAAAGAGTGTTCGTTATGCCAAAGGAAGAATACAAAGTGCTTGCACTTGTGTTTTGCCTCTTAGTTGACATTGGCAAAGGTAAAATAGATTTTGACAATCTTCTTGCTGTATATTTTACAGACGAAGATGGCAAAATGAGCCCAAAACTTTTTATGGAAAAGGTTATCATCCCATTCAAAAATCTTATTGCTGAAGCTTTTATGATTGGAGAGGAAGCTCCAGCTGAGGAAGTGGAAGAAGAAAAACCTTTAACTGGAGAGCAGATTGAACAGCTTCCACCAGAACAAAGACTTAAAATTGTTCCTTTCCCAATCGAAAGATCTTCAAATTATCTTAAAGACCCAAATGGCGCTTGCCTTACATTTATTGCTGCTAAGGACGCTGCTATTGAAATGTTGGAAAGATTGGGCGAAGAAAAAGAAAATGCTGTAACAGAGGACGTTGCAATGATGCTTAACTGCATTGTTATTGCATGCCTTGAGCAAGACTTTGATCTTTTAAATGGTCTTGCAATTGGGCTTAAATATGCTTGTAAATCTATTAAGCCACTTAGATATTTGGCTAAAGAATTGGAAGCAATTGTAAGCGCACAGATTAATCATGAAGAGTCTAAATAGCAAGCATGAGTATTGCTGTTATTGCGGCGGAAATTAAACCTTGAGTGAGTTTGAAAACTGAGAATAGCCAAACCGGCATTTTCAGTTTTTTTAACATTGCCATGGATTGCAATATGGTTGAGAAGCCACCAAAACTTATCAGAAAACTGCAAATTATGCTTGCTGGATAAATGTTGAGAGCAGCCGAATCTATGCAGCCTCGTGTTAGCTCCACCATGCCTTCAGCAAGTGGGACTAAGGAAGGTGGCAACAGACTAAATAGTGGAGAAAGCGCCTCGATAACAATAAAGAATAAGCAAATTATTCCTCCCACGCTAAGCACGCCTTGCACTGAAGAGATTACAATATCGCCAAAGCCTGCGGGCTCTTTTTTTATCTCTTGAAAACTGTTTTGCTCTCTATCATCTTTTGCTTTGATTTTGCGATAGATAAGCCCGTTTATTAAAGCGCTAAGTGCGTGAGAGGCGAAAAGTACTCCGCCCACAGCCGCACTGTTAAGAAGCAGAGCTCCTACTGTTCCAACAATGAACATTGGTCCAGAGTTAGAGCAAAAACTGCTCATGCGAAATGCTTCAGTTTTGTTTATTTTGCCACTTTCGTAAAGGTCGGCTGTCATTTTAGAGCCCACTGGATAGCCTGCTAAAATGCTCATAAAAAACACATATGCGCCTTGTGAGCTTGTCCCATAAAGTTTTTTAAAAGGCTTAGAGAAGGGGGCTGTAAGCTTTTCCATTTCACCCAGCTCAATCACGATTTTTGTGAGGATCATAAAGGGCAGAATGCAAGGCAGAACATTAAACGCCCAAGCGGAAATTCCATCAAGCGCACAGCCTATAAATTTTTTGGCGTCAAGGGCGATGAGCACAATTAAAACTAAGATTAAAATTGTAAGAAAAATTCTAAACTTTTTCAAAAATCACCTCTAAAGATTTGACAGCGAAGTGCTATTTTATATATACTTAGATATATTAAATAAAAGAATATCAAAAGGAATTTAACCTTATGTTTGAAATAAAAAAATTGTACAAAAGGGCGGCAGCCAGAAATAAAACAATCATTTTCCCAGAAGCGGGATTTAGTGATAGAACAATTGCAGCAGCAAAATATTTGCAGAAGAAAAAGATATGTAAAGTAATCTTGGTGGGCGACGAAAGCAGCCTTATAATTCGTGATAAATCACTTGTCCATTTCACAATCATGAATCCAAAAACATGTCCACTTAAAGCAAAGCTTGTTAAGCACCTTTATGCAAAGCGCAAAGATAAAGGCATGACAATGGAGGAAGCTGAAAAGCTGGCAAATGACCCATATTACTTTGCAACTCTTCTTGTTGACATTGGTGTTGCAGACGGCATGGTTGGAGGTGCAGAAGCATCAAGTGCAACTTTGGCAAGGCCAGCACTTCAAATCATCAAAACTGCTAAAAAAGACGCGCTTGCTTCATCTTGCTTTTTGATGTTTGGCAAAAATGAATTCTTGAAGGATAGAACACTTATCTTGTCAGACTGCGGACTTATTGCAAATCCAACAGCAGATCAGCTTGTGAGCATAGCAAATCAAACTGTTGAAACTGCCAAAATGATTGGCCTTGAAGAGATGAATCTTGCATTTCTTTCATATTCAAGCAAGGGCAGTGCTGAAGGCGAGTCCATAACAAAGGTTAGAGAGGCTGCGGCGAAATTTTCACGACCTGCTGTTGTTAGCGATGGCGAATTGCAGCTTGATAGCGCTCTTAGGCCAGAAGTTTGTGCAATAAAAGCACCAAACAGACCAATAAAAGGCAAGGCAAACATTCTCATCTTCCCAGACCTCGACTCTGGTAACATAACATATAAAGCTATGCAAATGGTTGGTGGGCTTACAGCTGTTGGTCCTATCATTCAAGGCTTGAAAAAACCAGTTAACGACCTTTCAAGAGGTTGCAGTGTGGAAGAAATAATTTTGGTAAGTGCAATCACGGCACTTCAAGTAAAGGAGACAAAATGAAAATATTCGTAATTAATGCAGGAAGCAGCTCAATCAAATATCAATTGTTTGATATGAAAAAAGAAACTGTTATTGCAAAAGGACTTGTAGAGAAAATTGGAATTGAGGGCTCTCATCTCATCCATAAAATAAATGGACAGTCTCATGAGATCAAAAAAGACCTTAAGGATCATGCAGAAGGCTTAAAACTTGTTATGAAAACTCTTCAAGATCCAAAAATTGGGGCAATTAAATCTCTTGACGAGATAAGTGCAATTGGACACCGTGTGCTTCATGGTGGAACAATTTATAGCGGGGCAACACTTGTTACTCCAAAAGTGATGAAAGACCTTGAAAAGTTAATTCCACTTGGTCCATTACATATGCCAGCGAACATTCAAGGAATTAAAGCTTGCCAAAAAGTTATGAAGGGCACTCCAAATGTTGCGCTTTTTGACACTGGTTTCCATGCAACTATGTCTGAGAAAGCTTGCACATATGCAGTGCCATATGAATGGAAAGAAAAGTATGGCGTAAGAAAGTATGGCTTCCATGGAATGAGCCACGAATTCATTGCAAGTGAAGTTGCTCGCATTACAGGAAAGAAAAATCTTAAAGTTATCAACTGCCATATCGGAAATGGTGCAAGTGTTTGTGCGATTAACAACGGCAAATGCGTGGACACTTCCATGGGCTTAACTCCACTTGAAGGGCTTGTAATGGGCACAAGATGTGGAGATATGGACCCAGCAGTGCTTGAATATGTAATGGAAAAAGAGGGCATGGACATTAAAGAAATGTTAAACGCTCTTAATAAAAAGTCTGGACTCTTAGGTTTAAGCGGAGTGTCCAGCGACAAAAGGTACGTGTTTGAAGCAGCAAGCAAGGGAAATAACCGCGCTCAACTTGCAATCGACTGCATGGTGTACAGAATTAAAAAATACATTGGATCATATGCTGCAGCAATGGGCGGTGTTGAAGTAATCGTGTTTACAGCGGGTGCAGGTGAGAACGGAGATTAACTTCGCAAGCTTGTAATGAAAGATATGGAATTCTTAGGCGTAGACTTTGATGAAAAAGCAAACAAAAACTTCAAACGTGGAGAAGTAAACCTCCTTACTAAAAAGAAATCAAAAGTTAAGTTTTATATGATCCCAACAAATGAAGAGCTTTTAATTGCTCGCGAAACAAAACGCGTGGTTAAAAACTCAAAATAAAATATAAAAACACTTGACAAACAATAAAGATTTAAATATACTTAACAAAGTAAGAGAAATTTAAGGAGGATATCATGGCTGTTCCAAAGGGGAAAGTTTCAAAAGCAAGAAGAAACTCAAGAAATTCCGCTAACTTTAAAGCTACTGCGCCAACTCTTGTAGAGTGCCCACAGTGCCACGAGCTTAAAGCTCCACACACAGCTTGCAAAAAATGCGGAACATATAAAAACGAAACTGTAAAAGTAGTTGACAAGAAGAAAACTAAGTAATTAAATGTTTCAATAAAAGGGTAGCTTAAAGCTATCCTTTTTTGTTTCAAATTACATAATACTACAATATGATTGTTGTTTTATGACATAATAACCACAAGATATAGCGTTTGATTAAAAATTTGTCAACCCACGATATTTAAAAATTGCGGAAGCAAGCTTTGTCGGAGAAGGGCTTTGCCCGGCGACAACCGAAAGAAACTCATT
>CAZQPZ010000067.1:0-4384 GCA_964595395.1 uncultured Lachnospiraceae bacterium
GTTGTCAACAATAATGGTCATTGGGAATATGTAAATGGTGGACACAGAGTTCCTGGATCATTTTGAAATCTAAAACAAAAAGTGTATTATTTGTTATGGAGGAATTATGAAAAGAAGCATTAGAGACCTTGTTAATATTGAAGGCAAAAGAATTTTCTTAAGAACGGATTTTAACCTGCCTATGAATAAGGTGGGCAGATTTACTGACTCCACAAGGCTTGTGAATGAGCTTCCAACAATTAGATATCTTGTTGAGCGTGGCGCAAAAGTTATTATTTGCTCTCATCTTGGCAGACCTAATGGTTTTGATTTTAGGCTTTCGTTATGGCCAGTAGCGTTAATGCTTATGAAATATTTTCCTGGCAAAGTGCAGTTTGCACATAAAGTTATAGGAGATGAAGTGCAAGAGCAGGTTGCAAGCATGACAAATGGCTCTATTCTTCTTCTTGAGAATGTGCGTTTTTACAAAGAGGAGACTGCAAATGACCCAGAGTTTGCAAAACAGCTGGCTTCACTTGCGGACATCTATGTGAATGACGCTTTTGGTGTGGCACATAGAAAACACGCTTCAACTTTTGGAGTGGCAAGACTTCTTCCGAATGCGATTGGATTTCTTGTTGAAAACGAGATAAATGTTATTACAAATGCCGTTCAAAAACCGGAAAAACCTTTCATCGCAATCTTTGGTGGGGCAAAAGTTAACGATAAAATCAAAGCCCTTTTAAACATTATTAAAACAGCCGATGTAATTTTAATTGGTGGAGCTATGGCATACACCTTCCTTATGGCAAAAGGTCAAACAGTGGGACGCAGTTTTGCGGACATAGAAAGCGTGGGCGTTGCTCAGCAAATCTTGGATGAAGCAGAAAAGCTTGGGAAAAAGGTTATTTTGCCAATAGACCATGTTGCTTATAAGTATGGCGACAAAAAGGAAAAAACATTTGTCGCGGAAACACTTACTGGTGACATGGTGGGCAGCGATATTGGACCTAAAACAATTAAGTTGTTTGAAGAAGAAATTTTAAAAGCAAAACAAATAATTTGGAATGGTCCGCTGGGCAAATATGAAGATCCTAAATTCCAAAAGGGAACATTTGAAATTGCAAAACTCATTGCGCACAGCCTTGCTTACACAATTGTGGGTGGCGGAGACAGTGTGAGCGCAGTTAAACAGGTGCGTTGCACAAAACTTATTAACCATGTTTCAACTGGTGGAGGAGCAACTCTTAAACTTTTAGAGGGCACTCCACTTCCAGGAATTGAAGTTATTCAGGAGAGATATATATGAAAAAATTGATTGTTGCAAACTTTAAGATGAATTTGCCACCAGAGGGCGTTAAACTTTATTTAACAAAATTTGTTGCTGGCTTTACTGGCGTGAGAGCTGATGTTGTTATTTGCCCAAGCTTTATCTCTCTGCCACTTGCAAACTTTATTACAAAAGATAGTCTTGTAAAACTTGGCGCTCAAAATGTTAGCGAAGAAGAGGGTGGCGAGTTTACTGGTGAGGTTTGCGCAAGCATGCTTAAAGAAGCTGGCGTTCAATATGTTATTATTGGGCACAGCGACAGGCGCAACAAGTTTAAAGAAAGCGATAAGCTTGTTAATAAAAAGATTAAAACAGCGCTTAAAAACGGTCTTAAAAGCATTTTGTGCGTGGGAGAAAACGGAGTTGATAAGAACATCGGCAAAACTCAAGATGTAATCAGAAAGCAGATTGAAGAGGGGCTTAGAGGGCTTTATGAAAACGAACTTGAAAGCGTGATCATTGCTTATGAGCCTAACTGGGCAATTGGCACAGGCAACAACGCATCTGTTAAAGAAATTGAGGGAGCTGCAAAATTAATTAGAAAGATTATTTTTGAAAACTTTTCTGAAAAGGCAAGCAGAGATATTCAAGTGCTGTATGGCGGAAGCTTGAACGAGAGAAACGCAGCAACACTTTTAAATACCTCTGGAATTGATGGTGGACTATTTGGGGCAACTGCACAAAATGTGGGCAGCTTCCTTAGCATTGTAAATTCAATAAGATAGTTAAATTTAAAAATTAAGTGGACAAACTAAAGGAAAATTTGTATAATATGGCTATGAATAATCATCTTGCGCTCTATCGTAAATACAGACCAAGAACATTGGATGAAGTTATTGGACAGGAGCATATAACTAAAACACTTGCAAATCAGATTCTTGCTGATAAAGTTTCTCATGCCTATCTTTTCACAGGTTCGCGTGGAATTGGCAAAACAAGTGTGGCAAAAATATTTGCTAAGGCTGTAAACTGTGAAAACAATAAAACAGGCTCGCCTTGCGGAGAGTGCGAAGCTTGCCAAAGACTTGCAAAAGAAAATGACATTAACGTGATCGAAATTGACGCTGCTTCTAACAACAGAGTTGATGACATCCGTGAGCTTAGAGAAAAAGTTAAGTTTGCACCGATCGGGGCAAAATATAAAGTTTATATTATCGATGAAGTGCACATGCTTTCAGACAGCGCCTTTAACGCACTTCTTAAAACTCTGGAAGAGCCACCTAAGTATGTGATTTTCATTTTGGCAACAACAGAGGTGCACAAACTTCCAGCAACAATTCTTTCAAGATGTTCGCGTTTTGATTTTAGATTGCTTTCAATTGAAAACCTTTCAAAAGTGCTTAATAATGTTTTCGCTCAAGAGGGAATAGAAGCAGAGGCGGAGGCTGTTAAACTTATTGCAGCTGCAGGCGAAGGCAGTGTGAGAGATACTCTTTCAATTGCTGACAGCATTAATGCGTACGCAAATGGCAACATCACTAAAGAAGATGTGCTTAAAGTTTTGGGCACGACCGATCATGATCTTCTTGTCGCATTTTTCGATTGCATCATAAATAAAGATATTGGCGGAGTGCTTAAGCTGATTAATGATATTGATGCTTCGGGCAAAAATCTTGCAGTATTTGCAAAAGATGCAGCAAAGCATGCACGAGACCTTCTTGTATGCAAAACTTGCAAGGCACCAGAAGAAATTTTAAATCTGCCAAATGATGTGCTTGACAAATTCATTGCACAAGCAGATCGAGCAAGCGACAAGCAACTTATCGAATACATGCAAAACTTTGCGTCAAGTGAAAGTGAGCTTAGATATGCGCTTTCCACAAGGCTACTTCTTGAAAGCGTTGCAATATCCTGCATAAATGGCGAAAGCGCAAAAAAAAACTAATTAAGCCGGCGCAAGGCGGCAATGTTAGGGATATTTGGGGCAAAGTTGTTCTATATTTAAAAGAACATCACCATGTTGCGCTTCATGTTGCCTGCGGAGATATCACAGAGGTTGAAATTGTAGATAACAATTTTGTGATAACAACTCCTGACAAAACTGTGCTGTCACTTCTTGAGGACGGCAAAAGAGAGATTGAAAGAGCGCTTAGCTGGCAGGGACGCGACATGAATGTTGTGCTTAAAGAAAAAGTTATCTTGCCAACAAAAACACAAGAGGACGAAGAATATTTAAAAAAACAATTTGGAAAAAAATTTAAAGCTATAGATTAAAAGGGGTTTAATATGGGATACGGATTCGGTGGCGGCTTTGGCGGCGGAAATATGCAACAGCTTATGCGTCAAGCCCAAAAAATGCAACAAGACATGCAAAGAGCGAGAGCTGAACTTGACGAAAAGGAGTTCACAAGCTCTGTTGGTGGAGGCATGGTGGAAATCACAATGCTTGGCAACAAAACTTTGAAACAGGTTAAAATTAAACCTGAAGTTGTTGATCCAGATGATGTTGAAATGCTTGAAGATTTAATCGCAAGCGCTTTTAACGATGTTATATCAAAAATTGAGGCTGCTGAGAAAGAGAGCATTCCTCAAATCCCAGGAATGATGTAAGATGGCAAGATTTGACGAGCCAATTGAGAGACTTATTGAATACTTTAGGTCGCTTCCAGGCGTGGGCTATAAAACTGCTCAGCGCTATGCGTATTCCATTATTGAGGGCAGCAGCGAGCGAGCTGATAACTTTGCAGAGGCCATAAAGGAAGTTAAGCACAAAATTGGGCTTTGCACGAAATGCGGAAATTACACGGACAAGCCTGTTTGCGAAATCTGCGAAAGGCGAAGTGGCAAGGTTATTTGTGTTGTGAAAGAGCCTAAAGACATTCTTTCAATGGAAAAAGTAAAAAGCTATGATGGCGTATATCATGTGCTGTTCGGGCTTATCAGTCCGCTTGAGGGCAAAGGACCGAACGATATTAACATTCGCGGACTTCTTAACAGAATTAAAGAGCTTGGCACAGAAGAAGTTATCATGGCAACAGATCCCGATGTTGAGGGTGATGCAACAGCAATGTATATTGCAAAGTTGTTAAAACCAATGGGAATTAAAGTTACAAGGCTTGCTCAAGGAATTGCAAT
>CAZQPZ010000068.1:0-4380 GCA_964595395.1 uncultured Lachnospiraceae bacterium
ATATTCGCCAAACACCTTAAAGCTTACTTTGCCTCCAGCTCCAGCCACGCTGTCGCTTTTTCCACGAATGTAAACAGGCTGCGAAATGTCATCTATCCTAAATGGAAACTCTGTTACTGGGCGGTCCTTATATCTAACAACAAGGTTGTCAGGATTTTTATCGCCACTTACTGTTGAGATATTCATTTCAACATAGTCAAAAGTGCTGTCATCTCTGAAAACTTCAATGTCAAATTTTTGCCAGCCATAATCTCCATCATAGTAGTTGTAGAAATCATAATTTTCTTTTTCATTTCCGTTTACAACAATGCTTGTTGGAGCAACTTTAATGTCAATTGGCAAATCTAATTTTTGATTAACTGAAGAGTCTGTGGAAGATGAATAGTTAATGTTTCCAATTTTGTAATAAGCGTTAAGCTGCAAGTTGGCGTTGACTGCAATAACTTTTGAGCTTCGCACTGTAAACTTATAAATTTTGTATCCAGCTGGAGGATTAGTGACCGCAGTTTGAATGATTGAAAGAGAGTTAGATCCAACCTCTTTAGCATCAAATTTTATGTAATCGCCAGTGGCATAAGGCACTTTCACAAAAAATTCTCTGGTGCTTTCTTCCTTTTTGCCATTTGCAACAATGGTAAGCTCTTCAATCTGATTTAGTCACTCTTCATCTTCAAAAACGCCAATTTCGCTATCATTTTCAAAGCCCGAAAGTGCGCTGAAAGTTGCAATTAAGGTTTCTTCCTCTCCTTCGCCCTTTTCGTACTTTGTTATGAAATTCACAACTCTGCCTTCGCTGAATGGCTCTGTGAAAGTACTCTGTTCTTCATCAAGATTTTGAGAGTTAGGACGAGTGAAAATAAGCACATCTCTGCCATCTTTTTTGCCAATTTCAACCTTTTCAAAAGCGTTATCTTCGCTGGCTGCCTCTGCAAAATCTGCTCTGAAGAATCTCAACTGCCTTTCAGTTGAATTGTCATCAAACTCAAAATAAGATTCACTTGGAACAAATGGGGACTGATTTGAAACAAACAAAAGCGAATTAGATTTTAGTGAAATATTTTCAGAATATTGTTTAACCTCAATTTGCACAGAGGTTGACTTATTTCCCTCTCTGGTTGAAGCAACAAGTGTGGCATTTCCACCACTCTTTCCGGTTACCTCAACAACTGTTATATTTCCATTTTGGCTTACAACTTCCAGCTTTACATGTTCGCTTTCCATATTGCCAGCAGCACTGTCAATAATTGCAAAATCAAGGTTTGCATCAATGGAAGAGTCATAGTTCCCAATTGTGAAAGTAATGTTCTGGCTGCTGCCAGCAAAAAGCGAAATAGAGCTTACATCACTTGATAAAGTTATCTTTGAAGCGAGGTTATCATCACAACCGATAAAAAAGAGACCTGAGAGCATAAATACTGCTCCTAGGCTGAAAGCGGCTATTAATTTTTTAAAATTTAACCTCACTCTTTTCATTTTTTCCTTTTATTCGTTAGGATTTGAGAAAATTGTCCTAATATAGTCTTGTGCAACAACTTGAATCATTGTTCTGTTTGTAGGACCAGTGATAAGGAAGGCTTGTCCTAAGCCAGCAGTAACAATTGCGTTCTGCTCTTCCTCGTTAATACCACCAGATTTCTTATAAAGTTCAACAAGGTCGTTAATATCGTTTGGCGCAAGTGAGAATATAAGTGAATACTGGCAAGCGTTAATAACAGCGGTTGACTGTCTTGCAATTTCTTCACTACCAACAAAGTCGGCAATGTTCTGGGTAATAATAATTTGCATTCCCCAATATTTACGGATACGTTTTGCCATTTGTGCCATAAAGTCAAGCGCGATAGGATATTTAGGGTTAATGAATATGTGCGCCTCGTCAACGGCAATAATAATTTTACGATTGTTTTTCTTGTCGCCTTTGTGATATTTTGCGTTGAAATCCTTGTTATTAATGATTTCGTTATTCAAATATCTAAACACAAGAAGCATCTGTGCGTTTGTTAAAAGTTCGTTGTTGTTTGCAACAATAGATTGGAAGTTGAAGCAAACAAAGTTTTCGTTTGTTTCAATTGAAGTTGGACCATTCCAAAGCTTACTGTTTCTTCCGCCGGAAGCAAACTTTTTAATGTAAGTTTCAATGGTCATCAAATTACGCATTGTAAAGTCATCTTTGCAAGTTTTAATTCTCTCTAAGATAAGAGCATATAAGTCGTCAAAGATTGGGAAGTCTTCTGGCTTTTTAGATGGGATATATGTGTTTTCATCTATTCCCTTCTTTTTGTAAACATCAACAATAAGTGAGTTCAAAAGCTCGAACGCGTCAGAATTAATTCCTTCCAAAATTGTTCTGAAGAATTGCTCTAAGAATTGAAGATGTTGTGAGTAGGAATCGTTAATAAGCCCCTCATCCTTTTTCTTTCTTCTTTTTGGAGCATCTTCGTCCTCATCATCTTCAGCATGCTCTTCCTTTTCATCATCTGCCTCATCAAGAGAGGAAATAATGTGGAATGGGTTGATAATTCCATGAAGTGAAGATCCAACGTCAATGTATTTTCCACCTAAGTTTTCGGTTAAAAGTGCATATTCTTTTTCTGGGTCCAGAATAAAGATTTTGCAGTTGTCGGCGGCAAGGTTTGCCAGCAGTGTTTTTGTTGCATAACTCTTTCCTGATCCAGACTTTCCAATAACCATCATATTGGAGTTAACACGAGTGTTATCTCTGGCGAAGAAGTTAACAAACACTGGATATTCGTTGTCACCAATATAAATTCCATCATCATCCTGTAGCGCACTTGAAATAAATGGGAAAACTGCAGCAAGTGTTGAAGTTGGAATTCCGCGGCGATATGACTTAATGTCATCACGCCTTGAAATGCTTGCACTAATGAAAGCATCTTGCTGACGCGCAAACATTTCACTAAACTTAAAGCCGCTTTGTTTAAGCATTGCTTTAACATCTCGTTTTGCAGCATCTTCGCAAGTAATAAATGTGTTAACATCATAAAGTTGTTGGTTGTTGTTTTTAAGAGATACAAGCAAATTTCTTAAAGTGTCAACGTGGGTTTGCAATTCAATTTGGCTCGAAGAACGGCCCGTTCTGTAAAGCTTACTTTCCATATCCATGATTGCTTTATCAATTGAACGCTCTGCATTGTATTTAGGAACAGGGTTAAACTTCATAACAACTTTTGTTCTGTCAAGAAGGAAGATGTCTGATCCCCATGCGTTTCCAACATTCAAAGGATAGTCTGTGATTGCATATGTTCTAAAAGCGTTATTGTCAATGAAGTATCTTGCTGACTTAAAGCGGATTTCCTTAGGCTTAGCCCAATCCATATGCTGAGTCATTGGAATGCTTTCAAGCTCTCTTTGGTCAAACTCTCTGCCATAGTTAGCTTTAAGGAAAATTGTAAGGTCTTGGCCATAAAGTCTTTTAGCGCTCATTGGAGCAAGTGAAGATGCAAGTGAGTTGATCATGCCATTAACTGTGTTTTCAAGAAGCTCTTTATCTTTATCATAAACAACAATGTAGAAATGATCTTTGTAAACCTTGTCCTTTCTGTTGAGGTTTTCCATGAAGGAAACACGCTCTTCAAAAATTGGGCTTCGTGAGTCAACCTCACTTTCACTCACCTGGTTTTCAAATTGCATTTCTAACAGAAGGTCGTATTTTTTATTTTCAGAGTATATGTAGTTATCAAGCACCATCGCAAGGTTAAGTTTAATTATGCTGCAAGTCTGTTCTGGAGAAAGCCTTCTCAGTGCGTTAGCAAAACTTTCAATAACATTGTCTTGGGTGTATTCTGTTAAAAGTCCGAACAGCACTGGCTTAATTTCAATAACTTGACCGAAGTAAGAGCCAAAGTTAATAAAGCGGTCTTGGAAGATATCTTCAAATGGCACCATCTCGCCAATATCCGATTTTTTATTTTTCCCCTTCGCCCCATTGTTCACAGAAAACTTTTTCTTTTGTGCAGCAAATCTAAACAGGTGCGCCAGCGTTACATACATGCGCTCATCATCGGAGATTTTAATAAACATTGAAAGATATATAATTACAAAAGCACCGGCAATCCAAAAATGTCCCGGAAAGTTAGATGCAAATAAAATAACTGCAATGGCGACACCTATTACAGCTAAAATTAAATCAAGACCAGTAAAGCCTCGAATAAACTCAAGTTTAACCTTTGTCTTTCTTGGAATTATACGTTGCATAAGTAAAATTCTCCTTGCTAATATTTTACTACAAAGAGAATTAAAAATACAAACGATTTAAGCTATTTACAATTATAAAATAATATATTTAATTTATTGTGTTTTTTTATTTCATTAATCTTTTTTTGAGTAATTATTTCGAATTTTTTTATAATTAATTCATTATTT
>CAZQPZ010000069.1:0-4353 GCA_964595395.1 uncultured Lachnospiraceae bacterium
ACTAAGGAATTTAGTCATAACGGACAAGGCGGCACATAAAAATATTTTAGACATTGAGCAGGAACTGTTAGAAATAGTTTTAACTCATGCAAAAGTCGAAAGGGCGGAGGTGCACTTTGAAAGGTAAGTTTATGGACAAACTTAAAAGTTTTGGCGAAAGCGTGAAAACTAATCGCAAGTTGCAAATAGGGCTGGCCATCCTGGCAATTCTTGTGATTATACTGTGCTACTTCATTTTCATTCGCACCCCAACAAAAGAGAAACAGCCAGATGCTAGCTCTACAATAGTAGCCACAGACGCTGAAAGCTACGCAAAAAGCCTCGAGGACAAGCTGGAAGGAATACTGAAATGCGTTAAAGGTGCGGGCAATGTGAACGTGCTTGTAACGCTGGGCAGTGGCTTTGAGTATGTGTACGCTACAGAAGAAACAGTTAAGCAAACTTCCTCAGGTTCCACAACAACAAGCAGCATAACCTTAGTTTCGGGCAAACCTGTGCTTGTTAAAGAAATCTATCCCGAAGTTAAAGGCGTGCTGGTTTCGGCAAGCGGAGCAGATAACGTATCTGTTCGCCTAAATCTTATCACAGCAATTCAAACTGTGGTTGAGGTGCCAAATGAAGCAATAACAATTTTAACCGGAGTTTAAAATTGTTTTTAGGCTGCGAAGTTTATCTGCAAATGCCTTGTGGCGCTTGCTCCTAAACTTCTTGTAATAACAATTTTAACTGGAGTTTAAAATATTAATCCTATACTTCCGATGAAACTTTAAACTGTACAAAAGGTATAGAATGAAACAATACTTGCAAAGTCGATCTTAAAATAAAAAAGTTGCGAAATTCAGCTTTGGCGGGGAAGGGCTTTGCCCGGCGCCAACCGAAAGAAATCAATTTATGGATTTGCTTGAGGGCAAGCTGAATGAGCCCCGCCAGTGGAGGGAGATTGGGACGGGGAACCAGCCGAGTAGCGGTTAGGTCGCAAAGCACCGTGCCCGCGTTAAGCGAGGTTGGTGCCTCCCCAGGAGGATTTATGAAAAAGAGAACAAAATTTATTATTCTTGCAGTCATGATTGTGCTTTTGGGTGTTACAGGCTATCTTAACGTTGTTTTAAACAACACTGTTAAGGATGATGTGCCAACCCAAACAACAACTGCAAGCTACTTTGCTTCCTATCGCCAAGATAGAGAATCACGCCGCGACCAAGAACTTTTATACTATCAAGCAATCGCGGAAAGCACATCTTCAACAGAAGAAGCAATCAAGAATGCTGATGAGGCAAGAATGGCACTTATTGCACAAATCGACAAAGAACTTGTTGTTGAAGGACTTGTTAAGGGCTTAGGTTTTAATGACTGTGTTATCACAATGAGCACATCAAATGTAAACGTGCTTATCGACGCAGCAGTGCTCACAGAGAACGAAGTAGCGCAAGTTGTAGACATAATTCAACAGCAACTTGGCACAGAACTTAAAAATATTAAAATAATTCCTGTTGAATAATTGGACAAAAAGCTTTAAAGTGTGCTATATTAATACTAAATAGGAGAAAATATGGCAGATACAAAACTTTACAGTGAAGATGGAAAAATCACTTGCGACAAAAATATACTCTATTCAATAGTAAACCTTGCCACAAAGGAGATTAAAGGCGTGGCAAGGCTTTCTAATTCTAATTTGCCTTGGTACAAGAAAATGTTCCAAAAGCAAGACTATGAAGGGGTTAAGATTCACTTTGATGCCAACGGCACATTAAAGGTGGATGTGTATGTTGATGTTTATATCGGCGAGTCAACTCCAGACCTTGCATATCGCATTCAGGAAAACATTAAAAACAACCTTTCAGGCATGGTTGAAATGAAGGCCTCAAACATTAGCGTTCATATTATGAACGTTATTGTAAATCGCATAGACACAGGAATTTGAGTATGAGAAGAGACGCAAGAAACCTTGCTTTCTCACTTGCATTCGAAAGGCTTTTTAATTCTAATCCTTGGGATGACGAGATGTGGGAGCAAATTAAGGATAAAGACAAAGCATTTGCGGAAGAAATTTTTTCCGCATACATAAATCATAAAGATGAAATTGAAAACAAGCTTGCTTCTTATCTTGTGGGCTACAGTCTTGACCGTGTTCACAAAATAGACCTAGCTCTTCTTTCTATTACCATAGCTGAAATTGAATATGTTAAAACTCCAGCCCCGGTGGTTATAAATGAAGGTGTTGAAATGGCTAAAATCTATTCCACAGAAGATAGCCCAAAATTTATAAATGGGGTGCTGAGCACAGCTCTTAAAGCTAAAGGTGGCAAATAATGCTTGATACAATCACAGTATCACAATACAATAATTACATTAAAAGAATTTTCGAAGCGGAAGAGCTTCTCCACAATATAAAAATTGTTGGGGAAGTTTTTGGTTTATCTATTTCACGCACTGCCGTTTATTTCTCGCTTAAGGATGAGGGCGGCATGATTTCTTGCGTCTGCTTTTCACTGGCGACAATGCAAGATGTTAAAGAAGGCGAAAAGGTTATCGTTACAGGCTCGCCAAATTATTACATGAAGGGCGGCAAGCTTTCCTTTAATGTACAGAAGCTTGAAAAGTCGGGGCAGGGCGACCTCTATCAGCAATTTTTAATGATGAAAGAAAAGCTGCAACAAGAAGGGCTTTTCGACCAAGACAAAAAACTGCCGCTTCCAGATAACATTAAAACAATTGGAGTTATCACTTCCAAAGAGGGCGCAGTTATTCACGATATTATAAATGTTTCCACTCGCCGTGATCCAAGCATAAACATTGCTCTCTTTCCAGTTAAGGTGCAAGGAAATGGCGCAGAAAATGAAATTGCAAAAGCAATCAGACTGCTTTCAGATTTTGATGAGCTTGACGCCATTGTTGTTGCTCGTGGCGGAGGATCATTAGAAGATCTAGCAGCATACAACACCGAAGTCGTGGCTCGCGCAGCTTTTGAATGTAAAAAGTTTTTAATGAGTGCGGTGGGTCACGAAACAGACTTTACAATCATCGATTTCGTGGCGGATATGCGCGCACCAACGCCATCAGCTGCAGCAGAACTTCTTACTAAAAACAAGGGCGAAAGAAGAGCGGTTTTAGACAGGCTTATCACATCCTTCCAAAGTGAAGTGGGGCACATCTATGACAAAGCAGGCTATCAATTAGATAAGTCTGAAAGGGCGCTAATAAGCCTTACAGATTCCTACTTTGCAAGCAAGGATTATGAACTTGGGATCTTAGAAAACTCGCTTTCAAAACTTAATCCAATGGACATATTAAAGCGTGGCTACGCAAAGGTTGAGCAGAACGGCAAAGTTGTTGACAAGGCTCAAAATGTTATGCTAAAATCAAATTTAGAAATTAAATTCTTTGACGGCAGTGTAATTGCCGAGGCAAAAGAGGTGAAATAATGACATACGAAAATGCAATAGAAAAACTATCAAACATTGTTGAAAAACTATCAAGCCAAACTGTGCCGCTGGCTGACGCAACTGCACTGTTTGAAGAGGGAATGAATTTAATCAAATTCTGCTATCAAGAAATTAAAACTGTTAAAGGCAAAGTTTTTGAAATTAAAGAGGAACTTGGGCATCTTAAAATGGAGGAAGAACAATGAGAATGTCTAAACTTCTGGGGGAAAGATTTAAAAATCCTCCAGCAGACGCAACTGCAAAAAGCCATATATATCTTGCACGTGCTGGCTACATTAAACAAGTGGGCGGTGGTATTTATACATTCTTGCCTCCAGCAGAGCGCGTAAGCAAAAAAATTCAGGCAATCATCCGTGAGGAGATGGACGCAATAGGCGGACAAGAAGTCCTTCTTCCTGTTGTTATGCCTCGTGAAATTTGGGATATGAGCGGAAGATACTCATCAATCGGCGCTGAAATGATGCGTTTTAAGGACAGAAACGGACGCGACCTTGTGCTTGGCATGACTCATGAAGAGGCAGCCGTTCATGCAGCTATGGACACCGTTAAAAGCTATGATCAGCTTCCATTCATGATCTATCAAATTCAAACAAAAATTCGTGACGAAGCTCGTCCAAGAGCGGGACTTATCCGTGTGCGCGAATTTTTAATGAAAGACGG
Organism: uncultured Lachnospiraceae bacterium; assembly: GCA_964595395.1. GTDB lineage: Bacteria > Bacillota > Clostridia > Christensenellales > UBA1242 > Caccovivens. The sequence goes on from CAZQPZ010000069.1 coordinate 4,104, forward strand.
ATATTCTTTCCACATGAGCCAAGCGGGCTTAGAGGAATATTATAAAAAAGTTTATGATGCCTACTTTAAAATTTATAAACGCATGGGCATGAAAAAAGTTATCGCTGTGCACTCAGACGGCGGAATGATGGGCGGTAAAGTTGCTGACGAATTCCAACTTCTCACAGATGTTGGCGAGGACACAATCATTATCTGCCCAGACTGCGACACTGCCTCTAACATCGATGTCGCAACTTCTGTAATGGAAGAA
>CAZQPZ010000070.1:0-4215 GCA_964595395.1 uncultured Lachnospiraceae bacterium
TTCTTGATGATATCATCTAACAACATACTAAAACTTGCAGACGGCGAGCCTATTGTTACTCCAACTCAAGACGTTATCTTAGGTTCTTACTCAATGACACAAATTTTGCCTGGCAAGAAAGGCGAAAAGAGCATTTTTGGATCTATTGATGAAGCTATGATGGCTTATCAATCTGGAAATGTTAATATTCAAGCTGAAATTCAAGTTAGAATTACAAAAACAGTTAACGGAAAAGTTTATTCAAAACGCATAACAACATGTATCGGAAGAATTATCTTCAGCAGCATTATTCCAGAAGGACTTCTTATTGACAGAACAAAAGAAGAAAACTACTGCGAACTTGAAGTTAACAAAATCATTGGCAAGAAAGACCTTAAAAACATTATCGCTCTTGCTTATGACAAACTTGGAACAACAGAATGTTCAGTCCTTATTGATAACATTAAGGATCTTGGATACAAATACTCAACACTTGTTGCTAACACAATTAACGCATTCGACGGAACAGAGCCTGTTCATAAACAAGAATACTTGGAAGAAGCTCAAGTTAAAGTCCTTGAGAATGAAAAACTCTTTAAGCGTGGACTTATCACAAACGACGAAAAAGTTGACAACAACATCGAAGTTTGGGGAGCTGTTCAGAAGAAACTTGAAGGCGAGTCTCTTGCAGAGCTTAAAGATGGCAACCCACTTAAAACAATCATCGCGTCTGGCGCGCGTGGATCAGCTCAACAGCTCAACTCTGTTTGCGGCATGGTTGGTCTTAAATCTGCGGCTTCTGGACAGAAGATTGACATTCCAATTAGATCTAACTTTATTCATGGTCTTCAACCTGTTGAGCATTTCCTTTCAGCGAGAGGAGCGAGAAAGGGTCTTATGGATACAGCTCTTAAAACAGCTGACTCTGGATACCTTACACGTAGACTTGTTGACGTTGCTCAAGACGTTGTTGTTTCAACTGAAGACTGCTTTGCAGACCTTGACGAAGCTGTTAAGGGTGTTTGGGTGAGCGACCTTTATCAAAGCGGAAACTGCTATGAAACACTTGCTGAAAGAATTTATGGCAGAGTTAGTGTTGATGACATTATTGATCCTACAACTAAAGAAGTTATCGTTAAATCTAACGAAATGATTTCAAAAGAGCAGGCTGCTAAAGTGCAAGCTGCTGGAATTAAGAAGGTGCAAATTCGTTCACTTCTTACTTGCAAATGCAAACGTGGTGTTTGTGCAAAATGTTATGGACGTAACCTATCAGGCAAAAACCTTGTTACTGTTGGCGAAGCTGTTGGTATTATTGCTGCTCAGTCTATCGGTGAGCCAGGTACACAGCTTACAATGAGAACATTCCACTCAGGTGGATCTGCGGTTACTGCCGATATTACTCAGGGTCTTCCAAGGGTTGAAGAAATCTTTGAAGCACGTCGTCCAAAGGGTGAATGCGTGCTTAGCGAAGTTGCCGGAAAAGTTAAGATTAAACAAGACGCTAAATACTACATCATCAATGTTAGCTCAAAAGACGGCGATGAAGAGTATGAAGTTAAAAAACCTGCTGTTCTTGCTGTTAAAGATGGCGACACTGTTGAACCAGGAAGCCAGCTTACTCAAGGACCATGCAACCCAGCTGACCTTCTTAGATTGCGCGGACTTAAGGGCCTTCAAGATTATCTTCTTTCAGAAGTTATCGGCGCTTACAGAAGCCAAGATGTTGGTGTTAATGATAAGCACATTGAAATCATCATTCGTCAAATGCTTAAAAAGGTTAAGATTGAATCTTCTGGAGATACAAACCTTCTTCCTGGAGAACTTGTTGACACTTACAGATGTGAAGAAGAAAACGACAGAGTGCTTCAAGAGGGTGGCGTTCCAGCAACTGCAAAGAGAATTTTGCAGGGAATTACAAAAGCATCTCTTTCAACAGAATCCTTCCTTTCAGCTGCATCTTTCCAAGAAACATCAAGAGTTCTTACAGATGCTGCGCTTAAGGGTAAAGTTGATAACCTTACAGGTATTAAAGAAAACGTTATCATCGGAAAACTTATCCCAGCGGGAACTGGCGTGAGAAAATATCGCGAAGTTATGCCTGTTGTGGTTAAAGATGAAACCGTTGGCGCTTGACTTAAATTAGAATAAAAAACACAGCTTTAGCCGCTGTGTTTTTTGATATTGACAAAGATATGATAAAAGATTATAATAGTCAAGAAAGAACATAAAAAAGGTAGTTTAAATTGAAAAATAGAAATGAATTGAAAGAGGCCAAACAATTACAGGAAAAAATTGAAAAGGCGCATATCGCTTGCTTGAAAGATAATTCGTTGGCGGAAAGATTTGATCTATCCTCAGACGAAATTAAAAAAGCCCTGCAAAATGTTGAGATCATATCAGTTTCGCCGATTCATGATAATTGGCATTGGGGCAGCTATCAACAAGACATTATTTTTAAGCCTAGGGACTTTGATCAAACTTTTATGGTAGCAAAATTTGTGCGCGAAAGTAATTTATGCAGATATTATGAGGGCAAAGAGGAAGAGTTTAAAGAACGATTTAATCAGTACTCAATATATGGCGTCCCTAAAGGGAATAAAATCAAAACAATTTGTGCGTTAGATATGCCTAGATTCTTAAAGCTTTATAACCAATTTGAAGAAGAGATTAATGCAGCAAATAAAGGAAAACTTTTTAACAGAATAAAAAATGTACTTTCAAGATAACTTTAAAAAACACAGCTTAAACAGCTGTGTTTTTTGGTGTCTATCTGCGATGCTTAGTATTCCGTTCTAAGCTCAACAATAAGTACATTTTCTTTTTTTGTGCCGACTTTGCCATCAAAAACTGCGAATTCTACAATCACATTCATAAGGTTTTTGTCGGTGATGTATTTGATAAGGTCGTTAAAGCCAGGAATGCGCCAAAGAGTGTCATCGCAAAGGTTTGCATACACTGAGTTTTCAAGGTCGCGGTGGAGCGCTTCTGGCTCTAGGGAATAGGAAAGTTGAACATTATCTCCACTCACAAAGATATCTCCCGTCAGCACTCTGCCGGGGTATGATTTTAATGAAACAGCAAGTGAAAACTTGCCTTTATATAAACCTATTTTCTTGAGGCATTCTTCTTTGCTTTTAACAAAATATGTTTTGCCCATTGCATGTTCGACATCGCGAATCACATAAACTGGTGCTTTGTTTTTATCTAAAAACTTTTCAACAAGTTCCTTTTCGCTTTTGGTTGCAATTATTTCAGGAACGCGATTGAGTCCAAGTTTTTTGATTTGGTTAAAACTGTCTTGTTTGTTTACAATTCTCATTTTTCACCTCTATTAAAAGTATATTTTTAATATCGGCAAAAGTCAAACAAATAAACCTTATCTTCCAATTCTAGGGCAGTTATCTGGAATTCTTTGTTTTTCGTATGGGCGATTGCTTCGTGAAAGCACTTTTTGAGTGTATGAGCAAACATAGGCTTGATCATCATAATTAAAGCTGTCATCAGGATCAGGATCTGGCTCCCTTTTCATTTGTGGACAGTCAGTGCAAGATGAAACAATATTTTTGCCTATTTTTATGACTTTTTCATTATTGAATATTAGATTGTAATAGCTTTTTAATTCCTTATACATTTCTGTGTTTTTGAGCGCTGAAAGTGCTTCTATCGCTGTGCAATAATACCACTGTATTTCTGCCTTGGAGCCTTTAAATTTGTTCCAAACATTTTTGTCATATTTTTCTTCTAAGTAAATACTTCTAAGGTTTGAAAGCTTGTCTGCACAGTTAACCATTTTCGCTTTGCGTGAGGCTTGTGCGACCTCTGCCATGTGCTGCGCCTTTCTTTCAAGGTATGGCAAGCTTTTATCCTCGCTTTCCACCGCAACAATTTCAGCGATTTCGCTTCCAAAAAGATTTTCGATTTCTTCAATTGTTGTGTTTGTGTCCTCAACAGTGTCATGCAAGATCCCGCCGATAAGCACTTCCTCAGGTGCGCCCTCCGCCCTTAAAATTTGAACAACATCATACAAGTGCACTATGTAGGGGATTGTTGTGCCTTTACGCACCTGACCCGCATGCTTTTCCACCGCAAAAGCAAACGCCTTGTTGAATTCTGGGCTGATTGACAGCTCCTTTTGCAAATTTTTTTGAATATATTCCATATTCCACCTCCTTTACACTTGCATTATATTGCAAATTATGGTATAAGAAAAATATATAAAAATTATAAAAACCA
>CAZQPZ010000071.1:0-4097 GCA_964595395.1 uncultured Lachnospiraceae bacterium
GACAATTTTTGAGTACACCTTTACTGCATCAGAAATTATTGCAACCGCTTCCGACACAGTACACACAGAAAGCGTTAACATAAAATACTCACAAATCTCAAAATATAAAATTGAAAAAAGCTATATCACTGTTATGGTAGATAAAAACACCTCACTTTTAATCGCCCAAAAAGGCTTTCAAAGTGAGGAGGAAAAAGATAAAGCAGAAAAACTGCTTGAATTAAATGTTGTTAAGAAAGGCAAACGTAAATAATTGCAATTAAATTTGGATAGCCTTTTACATAAACTTTAATCTCGCCTTCAGAATTTGTAAGGAGATGATAATAGCCTAGCTCTTCTTCTAAATCCATTTTACTTTCAAGATATGGAATAAGCGTGCTAACTTCATCTCCTTTTTCATCTTCAAAAGTCACAGTAAAATTTGCCTCGACGCCGCTTTCTACTTTAAGAACATTATTTTTAAAATCGCAACCTGAAACTGTGTTTATATTTACCTTTACCGGCAGTGCCACATAAACAGGAATCTTTGCAACTATTTTGTCATTCAGCTTAACACCAATTTCACAGATTCCGCCAATTTTAGCAGTGATGATGTTGTCAGAAATTTCAATAATGTCACTTGTAGAGAACATTTCAACCTTAGCATTGCCTGTGTAATAACTTGGAGAAATATTAAAACTTAAATTATAAATTTCATTAGGCTCAAGCAAAATTTCTGCAGGCAGACCTTCTATCGTCGGCTTAACTTCAAGCACTCTCACTCTAACCATTGTTGATTTGCCCGAAGTAGTACTTGTAAATGTAAGAATGCTTTCGCCAACCTTGTTGGCAACAAGCGTTCTCGTGCTTGCAACATGTTTCACAACATTACTTGAAGAAGAAGTGAAAGAATAATTAGTCAAAGCATTAAACGATATTTTTTTGTAATAGCCGGCGGCATTAGCTGAATCAATATCTTTATCTAACAGATACAACGTTATATCATTCGGCAAGTCTACAACTGGAAGCTCAGAATTTTCAATTACAATTACATTCACATTTATAAAACTAGATTCGTTGCCAAGCTCGGCTTTAATCTTCAAAGTTGTGCTGCCAATTTTGAGACCAATAATTTTATTATCGTCAACATAAGCAATGCTGTCATTATCAATTTCAAATTCAATATCAGCCTTATCATTTGAACAAGTAAATTCAACTATTTTGGAATTGCCAACTTCCACTACAATCGGCTTTGCAGACAATGATAGAGTTGGAGCCTTTGCGGGAGCAAACACAACACACAAAACTACTACTGCCACAATAACAACAACTGCAAGTGGCAACCACTTTAAAGGTTTCTTCAATTTGCTGTTCATAAGCAATATTTTAGCAGTAGCCTGTCGAAAAACAAAATCTTTTGGCGAAATTTATTAAAATTAATAATTTTTCAGTTAAAAAGTTGATTAAATTTGCAAAATTTTTATAGATGTGTTAATATAACTTCATAACAAGGAGAAAAATATGGAAAAAGTTATCAAAAACATGAACATCAAACCAATGCTCGACCGCGCAGAATATGAAAGAGTTGAGCCACCCAAGAACGGAGAATCTGTTAACATTCAAATCACAGACGAAGTTAACGTTAAACTTGTAGGCGAAGAAGTTGCAAGAGTTAGCGTTGCAAGAAGCGCAGTTTCAAACCCTGAAAGACTTTTCAAGCTTTATGTTGAAATGAGCGCTGACGTGCTTGTTGACAAAAAAGCATTTTCAGATTTAGCAAACCCTGCAGACTATTTCAAAAACACACCAATCTGCAGAGCTCTTGTTTCTCAAATTGCAGCACTTATTGCAAACCTTACAACAAACTCACCTATTGGCCCAATGATCACAGCACCAATGGTTCAAGCTTAACTGTATGTTAAAAAGAAAAACTCTCATTTATTATGAGAGTTTTTTTATTGCTTCATCAATTCTTGCAAGTGATTCTTCTTTGCCTAAAATTTCCAAGATTTCAGTTGCTCCACCAGGAGTTGCCATTGTGAAAGTAAGCGCAATTCTCACAATCCACATCATGGCACCAACTTTCAATTCGCATTCTGTTGCAAGCGCGGAAAGTTCTGCAAAAAGAGTGTCATTTGTAAAATCTTTAACGCTTGCAAGCACGACCCTTGCTTTAGGCAAAATTTCTTTGGCAAGCTGCGCGTCTGTTTTATTTTTCTTGTTCGCAAACATCTCGCCATCAAATTTAGGCTTCTCATAGAATATTTTTGTGACTTCTGCTATATCTGAAAGCTTTTCAATTCTAGGTTGAATAAGCTTAAGTATGCTGTCAAGTTTTTCGCCTTTAATCTGTTCAGGGATATATTTTTCAGCCCTATTTTTGAAATCAGCAAAATCAAGATTTGTTATATAGTTTTTGTTAAACCAATTAAGTTTTTCATAGTCAAACACAGCTGGGGATTTATTAATCTCTTCAATCTTGAAAAGTTTTTTAAGCTGGTCAAGAGAGAAAAATTCTTCTGTTGTTTGTTTAGACTTCCAGCCGAGTAATGCAATGTGATTTACAATTGCTTCTGGGAGATAACCATTCGCAACAAGATCTTGGAAACTTACTGAGCCATGACGCTTTGAAAGTTTTGAAAAAGTGCCGTCATCATTTTTGCCAAGGACGTGTGGAAGATGAACATATTTTGGTCTCTCCCAGCCGAAAGCATCATGCAAAAGCACATGTTTAGGAGCAGAAGCGATATATTCATATCCCCTAACAACGTGAGTGATTTTCATAAGATGATCGTCAATCACATGGGCAAAATTATAAGTTGGAAGTCCGTCTGATTTAAGAAGAATAATGTCTTGAAGTTCTTTGTTTTGAACGGTTACTCTGCCAAACACCATATCGTCAAAATATGTTTCGCCCTCAAGTGGAGCTTTTTGACGAATAACATATGGAATGCCTTTCTTTAAGTTTTCCTCCACTTCCGCTTTTGTCATGTTGCGGCAGTGGCGGTCATAGCTGTATTCGCCATCCTCACTGTGGAGTTTTTCAAGGCGTTCTTTTGTGCAGAAGCAGTAGTAAGCACCGCCTTTTTCAACAAGCTCTTCAGCATACTTTTTGTAAATGTCTCTTCTTTCAGTTTGAACATATGGGCCATATGGTCCGCCAATGTCTGGGCCTTCATCATATTCAAGTCCAGCTGTTTTAAGGGTGTTATAAATAATGTCTGTTGCACCCTCAACATATCTTTCTTGGTCAGTGTCCTCAATTCTCAATATAAACTCGCCGCCGTTTGCGCGCGCAATAAGATATTCAAAAATTGCAGACCTTAAATTTCCAACATGCATATAGCCAGTTGGACTGGGTGCAAATCTGGTTTTAATCATTTTGATCTCCTTAAATTAATCCGTCTAAATCTTCGTCAAGCTCTTGCAGCTCGCCTTCTTCTGGAGGTGCTTCCTCTAAGCGCTTGTTTTGTTTTGCATAAGTAACTTTTTCTTCAAGCCCAACAAAGGTTGTGTATTCGCCAATCCAACGAAGCTTAACTGAGCCTGTTTGACCATTTCTGTGTTTTGCAAAAATAAGTTCAACAACACCTGGCTCTTCTGCAGTTGGAGCGTCATTATATTTTTCTGGGTTGTGAAGGAACATAACAATGTCAGCATCCTGTTCGATTGCTCCCGAATCTCTAAGGTCGGAAAGCTGTGGACGGTGCCCCTCACGTTTTTCAATATCACGAGAAAGCTGTGAAAGCACAATAATTGGAACATTAAGCTCTTTTGCCGCAACCTTCAAATTTCTTGAAATTGCAGAAATTTCGTTCTGGCGAGATTCACTCTTCTTAACTCCATCTGGTGTCATAAGCTGAAGATAGTCCACCATGATAAGGTCAAGACTGCCCTCTTTAGCTTTAAGACGGCGGCATTTGGAAAGAAGAGCCGCAGGAGTTGTTAAGCTGGAGTCGTCAACATAAATTTTGCTGTTTTCAAGTTGTTTTGTTGCTGTCCAAATGCGTTTCCATTCTTCGCTTGTCATTTTGCCAGTAAGTGCATGTTGCATTGGCACTTTGGCAAGTGAGCAAAGAGCACGCTGAGTGAGTTGCTCTTTTGACATTTCAAGTGAG
>CAZQPZ010000072.1:0-3951 GCA_964595395.1 uncultured Lachnospiraceae bacterium
TGAGTGGTCTGGGTCAACTGAAAGAACAGTTACAACAACGCATACGTCGTGATAAAATCCTTTTGGGAAAAGTGGGCGAAGTGGACGATCAATAAGGCGTGATGTTAAAATTGCCTTATCTGAAGGGCGTCCCTCTCTCTTTTTAAATCCACCTGGAATTTTTCCAACTGAATACATTTTTTCTTCATAGTCAACTGCAAGTGGGAAGAAATCAATGCCTGGTCTTGGTGCTTTAGACATTGTTGTGTTAACCATAACAACAGTTTCGCCGCATCTTACAAGGCAAGATCCATTTGCTTGTTCGCAAAGAGCGCCTGTTTCAAAAATAACCTTGTCTCTTCCGATTTTAATTTCAAATTTTTTAGCGTGATCCATTAAAAACTCCTTTTTTTCTGGGGAGGCACCAACCTCGCTAACGCGGGCACGGGTGCTTTCGCAACCTAACCGCTGCTCGGTCGGTTCCCCGTCCCAATCTCCCTCCACTGACGGGGCTAGTCTAACATTCCCTCAAGCAAACTTTTCAAGTTTCTTTCGGTTGGCGCCGGGCAAAGCCCTTCCCCGCCAATGTTAGACCACGCGATGTTAAAATTTTGAGCACGTCTATGCAAGCAAAACTTTAACGTTTTCTAAATAAATGGAGGGAGCAAAAAAGCATTGCATCCCCCCTCTATTTAATTACTTAACATCTCTGATATTCAAAGACTTGATGAGCGCTCTGTAAGCCTCGATGTCCTTCTCTTTTAAGTAAAGAAGGAAGCCTTTTCTTTTACCAACCATCTGAAGAAGACCACGACGTGAGTGGTTATCTTTGTGATTTGACTTAAGGTGTTCTGTTAAGTGGTTGATTCTCTCTGTTAAAAGAGCAACTTGAACTTGAACTGATCCTGTGTCATTCTCAGATTGTTTATAGGCCTCGATAATAGATTTTTTCTTATCTGCGTCCATTTTAAACCTCCATTTAATTTTTTATCCCCTAAAGCGAAGCGATGCGTCAGAGGTTAATCTCGCTTAGCTGCGCCATAGGCTCTTTCGACTTTGATACTATAACACATTTAAAAAGAAATGTAAACTATAATTTCACATTTTTTAAGAAATAGTTAATTTTTTTACTTTGAAAAATGATTTTTATTAACGCTTGCAATGTCCACAAACTCTTTTTCAAAGTTTGTGTCTTTCTTGTTTTGATATTCTAACAGTTTTGCATAAAGCTCACGCGTGCAGATGAAACCTTGAGATTCAACATCCTTAATGTAATCTTCAATACTTTCCTCGCTGTAACCGCTATCTTTCATGTAAACGGGTTCTATTGCGCGAATTACACTGTCGTTTACAAAAGCACTTCGATTGGAATATCCTTTAAGCTTTAAATCTTCATTCACTAAACTAAAATCAAAATTACAAACTTCCTCAAAGAACATATCAGTTAAAGGATTAACAATAGAGTGAAGATATTCATGCAAATAGTGATAAGCATGCGCCGTGAAATGTTTAACACCAAAATTTGGTTTAAAGTTTATGCCTTCATCCCAACATCTAACGCCATCGCAACATACTGCCCAGTCATCTTGGCTTATCCCGTATCCCACATTTTTGCCAAGCAAGAGATGGTTAATTGAAAATGTTTGTTCTGGAAGTTCTGCCTTATAAAACTCTTTGACCCAAGGCAAAATATTTTTGTTTTTAACATAATTTTCAGTGGCTGATATAATCGAGTTATAAAGATCCAAATGCGCATTATAAAACTCGTCAAATTTACTTTCCTTTGCAAAATTTTTTGCTTCCTTTACTAGATCTAAAATTATTTGCGACTTGTTAAATAAGCCTACAAAAGGATACTTATCTTGACCATGAAAATTATATTCATCATCTAGTTGTAAAAACAAATGTACAGGAGTTGTGTATTTAAAATAAACACGCTTCATCGCCTCATTTACAAGACTTACAACTTTGTGGTTTTTAAACTTAGCAAAATAATTATCCACTTCGTACTTATACGGATAGTTTTCATTATCTATCATTAAATCAGAATTTATTTCAGCATAATCGGACAAACTCAAGATTACATACAAAAGCTCGGTGCGCTTATCTACTGTTACTTTTATTTTTTGATCCATATATTCTCCTTGTAACGATTTTAACATTGAGAAGTTCATTTGTCAATGTTGCAAAACTCAAATGTTATCCAATAGATTCTTCGGCTGTCCGCCTCAGAATGACAGCGGCTTAGCCGCTTACTAAAAAACTTTTAAGCATGCGCGCCAAATAACTTCAGCTTTCTTTCAATCATCTCGTCGATGCGCTCGATATAGTCTTTCAAGAATTTAACATTTGGCTGGCGCTCAATGCGATTTTCAATCGAGAACACGCGCTTCGAAATTGCATTCGCCCCCACTGCGATAATGGAAGAGGTTTCTTCCATGCTGTCAATGTTAAACTTGCATGCGTCTTCATCACGATAGAAGCCCACATTCTCTAAGCCCCCAAGTTGATGTTTTTGGCGATACAAGTAATATGGCTTGTAACCCGCCTCCATAAGCTTGTTTTCAGTTTCAGTAAGGATTTTTGCAAGGTTTTTAAAACCAAGGCTTGGCTTTTCATCCTTAAAGATTGAGCCGTTTTTAACAGAAAGCGTGTGCACTGTGATATTGTTTGGATAAAGCTCTAAAAGCGTGTCAACAGTTTTTTTGATGGTTGCAGCCTTCTCGCCTGGAAGCCCAATAATCATGTCCATATTCACACTCAAGCCCTTTTCAAGTGCCAAGCTGTACGCATTGAAAACATCTTGCTTTCTATGCGCTCTGCCAATTGTTTTCAGCGTGACATCCGAAAAAGTTTGAGGATTAATGCAAATGCGTGTCACGCCATGCTTTTCTAATACATCTAATTTTTCACGCGTGATAGTTTCAGGTCTGCCGCATTCAACAGTAAACTCATTCACTGGGAATGAAAGCTCGCTTAAAACAAGGTCAAGTTCATGCGCTTCAAGTACAGTTGGAGTGCCTCCGCCAACATATATATTTCTAACAATCAGCGCTCTATCAAACATCATCTTTTTCATGGCGCGGATTTCTTTTATAAGTGCCTGCAGATATTCAGGCATTATGTTCTTAACAACCCCTATCTCGCTTGAGATGAAAGAGCAATATTTGCACCTTGATGGGCAAACTGGAATGTTCACATAAAAGTCTACTAAGTTATCGTTTTTAATAATTCCCTTTTGATTTTTGATTATCTTAGTTGAAAGCACAGCCTTCTCATGAGAAATTAAAAACTCTTTTTCTAAAAACTCAGTCATCATGTGCTCTTTAATCTCGCCACAATCCACCGCCTCTCTTGCAAGCGCAGTTGGGCGAATCCCTGTAAACGACCCCCAAGGGAGCGTTTTATTCTCTAGTTTAGACAAAGCTTTATATAGTGACAAAAGAGCATATCTTTTTCTTAAACTCTTTTGTTTAAGTGCACTCAAGTGCTCTGGAATTTTATATTCATATTCTAAGACTAATCCATTTGCACGAATGATATAAAAGAGGCTGGCGGCTTCCATTTGTTCTAACTCAACATTTGGTTTTTCCTCCGCCTCGCCATAAAACGCATCATAAAGATCGTTTAGCTCTTTCTCACATTCTTTTGCATTTGTTTCTATCATTAATTTGCCCTGTAAACCTTTTTAATTTCTTTTATCTGTGAAAGTAGATCAATTATCTTTTCAATTTCAGCTTTATTCTTCACAAACACAACAATACCAAGTTCAACGCCGTCTGCCACTTCTTTAGCTTCAAAAGCCCTCATATTAACCTTGGCAAGTGAAAAAGCTGATGTAACCTTATTAAGTATTCCTACCTTATTTTCGATAATTGCTTTAATTTCGGCAACAAAGTCAGTCTTAACCTTCTCTTCCCATTCTGCGTCTATAAGGCGCTCTTCTTCCAAATATTTAAGATTTTGGCAGTC
>CAZQPZ010000073.1:0-3918 GCA_964595395.1 uncultured Lachnospiraceae bacterium
GCCAGTATTCCTAGAAAACAAAACAGTGTATGAAAACTTTAAATACATCCTCAGCGAGCGTAAAATGCCAGCAATGGAAATTGAAAGCAAAATTAACAATGCTGTTATTGACTTTTCACTTGAGAAAATCAAAGATGAAAAGGTGGGCAATTTAAGCGTGGAGGAAAAATATATCCTTTCACTTATCCGTCTTTCATTCAGAAAACTTGACTTTTTGATGATTGACAACATTTTTGAAAATCTGTCTGAGTTCTATATTGAGGTTATTGAGGAAATAATGGAAAAACTTGTTTCTCCATCAACAACTCTCATCCTTGCCACAACAGATGAAAAAATTGCAGATAGATTCTGCAAAAGAAAGATTTATTTTAAAAGCGGCTCAGTGGTTTCAGCCAGCGAGTTTAACAGCGAAGAAAACTAAAAATCTGGGAATTCCTTTTCGCAAATCTCTTGCGGGGAGGAATTTTTTTTGTTTCCACTAAGGCTTGAGAGAATGTTCATGATTGGCGAGGAAGAGTCGCCATTTGTTTTTAATAGGTCACCCAGCGGATTCGCTCCATTTCCGCTCATCATTTTTATTAGGAGTGGAAGCAGAGGGTTTGAGCCATTTCCCCCAAGCATTGACGCAAGTGGGGAGTTGTTGTTATTTTGAGTTTGGTTAAAATTATTTCCATTTTCAAATTGGCTGTTTTGACCCTGCATAAAAGAGCGAGCATTGTTTTGCTCTGAATAAGCCTCTTGAGGATAGAGTGGTGGAAACTGCGAATTCATGCTATTTGTATATGCACTAAATTCAAAAATTGCAACAAAAATTTGTAGAGTTAAATTTATTCTCTTCATATATTAAAGTGAAGTGGAGGGTTTATGGGTTTAAATTTTGCCGACTTTCAGCCTAAAGAAAAAGAGAAAGAGAGCTCTAGCGAAGTGCGCCAGCAGCAAAGTCAAGAGGAAGAAAAAATAAGACAAACCTACAATGAGCTTAAAGATTTAGACTCAAATGCGCTTAATGAGAAACTCAGAGAAGAGGTTGCAAAGCAAAAGAGTAGCGGGCAGTTTAACTATGACATGCTCTCTTCCAGTGTGGAAAGCATGCGCAGCTTTCTGCCTCAAGAAACCTATCTTAATCTTCAAAAACTACTCAAGGACTTAAAATGAATTTAAGAAAAATTGATGCTTCACTTGCACGCGTGGCAAGCTTTGCTGATGAGAACAAAAAGGTGCTTTGCCTTGTCAGTGCCAGGTCGTTTGGCGACCTTAAAAGAGTGCTAGAGCAAAAAAAGATTGATATTGTAAGCGAATATTTATTCATTAAGTCTTTTTTTGTTTCAGCAACAAAACAGCAGATTGCTTTCCTGTCGCGGCTGGGAAGCGTGAAATACATATCTGCAAACTCTTCTTCTCTTGCGCTTATGAATGTGGCACGCCGTGTGCTTAAAATGCCCGAGTGCGAGCTTTCAGGCGAGGGAGTGGGTGTTGCTTTTATTGACACGGGAATTTGTAAGCATCCCGATTTTTGCATTGGCAAAAACAGAATAAAGAAATTTGTAGACCTCGTTAGCGATAAAAATGATTGCTATGACGATAACGGTCACGGCAGTTTTGTTGCGGGAGTTTGTGCTGGGTCTGGGGCAAGCAGTGGTGGCAAGTATAAAGGCTTTGCTCCGCGTGCTGACATTTATGCTTTAAAAGCACTCGATAAAAATGGAGAGGCTTATTCAAACAAAATTCTTTCTGCAATGGAATGGGTGTATGACAATCACAATAAAGAAAACATTAAAGTTGTTTGCATGAGCTTTGGCAGTGAGCCGCTAGGCTATAATGACCCAATCATGAATGGCGCGGAAGAGCTGTGGCGAAGTGGTGTTATAGTGGTTGCTGCAGCCGGCAATAGTGGGCCAGAATTTTCTTCAATAAAAAGCCCAGGTGTCAGCCGCAAGATTTTAACTGTCGGCGGCATGGACGATAACAGAATGGATGATAATTCTTTCTCAAGCTCGCTTTTTGAGATTGCTCACTTTTCTTCGCGCGGACCTTCCTTTAGAGGAATAAAGCCAGATGTTGTTGCGCCTGCTGTTGACATAACTTCTTGCTCGCATGTGGGTGAGTACTGCCAGCTTAGCGGAACAAGTGTTGCCACGCCAATGATCGCAGGGATTATGTGTTTAATGTGCGAAAAATATAAAGGGCTAACTCCAGACGAAGCCAAAAGAAAACTTCTGTCCGTTTGTCAGCCCATCACTTTAAATAGAAATGCCGAAGGTTATGGTTATCCCGATTTAACTAAGCTTTTTAATTAATTCAATAATTTTAGTATTTGCTTCGTTTTTACCTGCTTTTTGCAGGTTTTTTTTGTAAAAATTTAAATTTTTCATCATTTTATCAATTGTGGCAGCCAATTTTTCTTTAGATAAATCTTCATCTAAAATCATTTCGCCATATCCTAGTTTGGAAAAGAGTTTGGCGTTTTCAATCTGGTCGCCGCGTGAGGCAGCTTTGGAAAGAGGAAGCATAAGCATAGGTTTGTGAAGTGCAAGCAGCTCGTTGATCACTCCCGAGCCCGCTCTTGTTACAACAAGATCGGCAGCAGCATAGTAGTGTGAAATTGGGTCAAGATAAGCAAGTGGGAAATAATTTTCTTGAGCTGAAAACCTTGAGATATTATTTTTCCCAACCGCATGAATGATTGTGTAATTTTTTGTGAGATATGAAGGATCTTCAAGCAGGTTGTTCATTTTTATCGAGCCTAAACTTCCGCCAACAAATAAAACTATAGGTTTTGAGCTGTAGCCAATTTTTGCAAGCACCTTAGTTCTGTCGCCATTTAAAATATCTCTTCTAATTGGTTGACCAGTCCAAATGTATTTTTTGTTAAGCTTGCTTGTTTCATAAAAGGTTGTGCAAACAGCTGAAGCAGATCTTGCAATAATTTTGTTCGCAAGCCCAAGCGACAGGTCGGACTCGTGTGTGATAAGTGGAATGTTAAGTTTTTTTGCCGCACGTGCAACTGGCAGGGCAACATATCCACCTTTTGAAAAAATTACATCAGGCTTAATCTCTTGCAAAATCTGTTTTGCTTCTTTTATGGACTTATGAAGCTTAAAAGGGATATTGAAGTTTTTAAAAATATGAGCTCTGTCAAATTTGACACTGCTAATTTTGTGAAAGCGAATTTTTGGCTGTTTTGAAAGGATGTCCTCTTCCATGCCGTTAGAGCCGATATAGTGTTTCTCATAACCTTCAAGCTCATCTGCGATGGCAAGATTAGGATAGATGTGGCCGGCAGTGCCGCCGCCTGCAAAAACAATTTTTTTCATAATAACCTCTCTTATAATATACTCAAATCGGAGGAAATATATTTATGAAAATTAGTGTATAATTATACATAAAACTAAATAAATTTGCATTCGACAAAAGCTTAAAATTTCTTTGTCAAAAAAAGTTTGTGTGATATAATGTAAGTGTAAAATGAATATGCAGGAGAAAATATGGCTGAATATCAATCAAAAGACATAGTTGTTTTAGAGGGACTGGATGCTGTTAGATTAAGACCAGGAATGTACATCGGTACAACTGGTGCAAAAGGCTTCCACCACATTCTTTGGGAGATTGTTGATAACGCGATAGACGAAATCTCAAGCGGATATGGCGACACAATCAACATCACTTTAAATCCAGACGGAAGTGCAACTGTTGAGGATAACGGGCGTGGAATTCCGGTTGATAAACACCCAACCACAAAGAAGCCCGGCGTTGAGGTTGTTTACACAACGCTTCATGCGGGTGGAAAGTTTAATAATTCAAACTATAAATTCTCGGGCGGACTTCACGGCGTGGGTGCTTCTGTTACAAATGCTTTGTCAGAGTGGTGCGATGTCACAGTTTTTCGTGACGGCAAAGAGCACAACATGCATTTTGTTT
>CAZQPZ010000074.1:0-1589 GCA_964595395.1 uncultured Lachnospiraceae bacterium
GGGTTGTGTTAGATTTTGGCAAAGATAATTTTGACAGAATTAACTATGTTGAAAAAATGCGTGAAATTTTTGGTTTTGATTTCCTTGCGGAAACTGATCCAGTAGAACTCAAAAACAAAATTGTAAAAAGTGGTTTGTTTAAGGCTAGCGAACTTGAAGACTATAAGTCATTAAGCCAAATTATTGATTTTGTTTATAAGAAGAAAATTCGTGAAACCATTGTTCAGCCAACAATTCTTTACAACTATCCAGCTGTTTTAATTCCTCTTGCAAGAAGAAATGATGGCGACGAAAGAATAATTGATGTTTTCCAAGTTGTTGTTATGGGCACAGAGCTTTGCAAAGCATATTCTGAGCTTGTTAACCCAATCCAGCAACGTGAAGCTTTTGAAAAACAGCTTGAAGCTAAAAAACAGGGTGATGATGAAACCATGGATCTTGATGAGGGCTTTATGCTTGCAATGGAACACGGCATGCCTCCAATAAGCGGACTCGGATGCGGACTTGACAGACTGCTAATGCTAATTTACAATCAACCATCAGTTAGAGATGTTGTTCTTTTCCCAATCATGAGGTAGTGATGAACTCAAAAGAGATATCTGAGTCTTATGACAAGCTTTTTCCAAATGCGGATACGGAACTTGAGTTTTCCTCGCCTTATGAATTGTTGGTTGCAGTGATTTTATCCGCTCAATGCACAGACAAACGCGTTAATATGGTGACAAAAGAGCTTTTTAAAGAGTATAACACTCCTGAGAAAATCTTAACGCTATCTCAAGGTCAGCTTGAAGAAAAAATTCATTCTTGTGGTTTTTATAGAAATAAAGCACATAATATCTTGAAGGCATCAGAAGACATTGTGACAAAGTTTAATGGACAGGTCCCTTCTGACTTTGACGACCTTTGCTCTCTTGCAGGGGTGGGCAGAAAAACTGCAAACGTCATGGTTTCTGTGGCTTTTGGTGGAGCGGGCTTTGCCGTTGACACTCATGTGCTTAGAGTTTCGAACAGATTAGGGCTTACAACAAGCAAAAATCCTGACAAAGTGGAGCTTGAGCTTAAGGCTTTCTTTGACAAGAAGGATTGGAGCAAACTTCATCATCAAATGGTGCTTTTTGGAAGATATAAATGCAAATCTCAAAAACCAGATTGCGATGGCTGTCCTTTCCAGAGAATATGCTTATATTTTAAAACAAGCGAAGTGTGAAATGCAGATATGAAGATGCAGTTAGCTGCTTATGCAGATATGAAGCGAAGCGTCACCTTAATGTTTGCTTTTATGCAAACACTTCATGCAAAACTTGTTTTGCTCTGCATATCTGCATGGCATGTTAAGTGCCGCTTCATTAGTGAGGGCGTCAGCCCACGTATAGGAGATATATGTTTTTAGACAGGGTTAAAATTAATATCAAAGCGGGCAATGGCGGCAATGGGTCGACAAGCTTTTTGCGCACCAAACTTAAAATGAATGGTGGGCCAGACGGCGGCGACGGCGGCAAGGGCGGAGATATTGTTTTTAGAGCCATCCCGCATATGAACACTCTTTACACTTTCCGTTTTACTAAAAAATTCCATGCAGCTGACGGACT
>CAZQPZ010000074.1:1599-3895 GCA_964595395.1 uncultured Lachnospiraceae bacterium
AGCAACTTAAAACTGGTGCAAGCGGACAAGATCTTATTATAGATGTGCCTTGCGGAACTGTGATTATAGACGCTGAAACAAACAAAGTTATCGCTGACCTTAGCGAAAATGATATGAAGTTTATCGCTCTTCGCGGTGGTGCTGGCGGACACGGAAACGCCTATTTTAAAAGCTCAATCAAACAAGCGCCTGCATTCTCACAAACGGGAATTATAACAAAAGAAAGGCAGGTTATTTTGGAGCTTAAAACAATCGCCGATGTTGGACTTGTAGGCTATCCAAATGTTGGCAAGTCAACACTTTTGTCAGTGATTTCAAATGCCAATCCAAAAATTGCAAACTATCCTTTCACAACGCTCTATCCAAATCTTGGAGTGTGTGAAGTTAAGGGAGAGTCTTTTGTTGTTGCAGACATTCCAGGTTTAATTGAGGGCGCAAGTGAGGGCGCGGGACTTGGACATTATTTCCTTAAGCATGTAGAGCGCGTGAGACTTATCGTGCATCTTATTGACGCTTCTGAAAGCGAAGGAAGAAACATTTTTGACGACTATGAAACCATAAATGCAGAGCTTAAAAAATACAGCTCACTTCTTGCCGAGACACCTCAAATTGTGGTTTTTTCCAAGATTGATGAGCTAAATGACGATGAAATTAAAGAAAAAATTGAAAATTTTGAGAAAAAATACAAAATTAAGCCAATGACGCTTTCTTCAATTTTGCATGAAGGTGTGGAAGAACTTAAAAAAGCAATGCTAGAAAAACTTGCCAAACTTCCTAAAAAACCACCTGTTAAAGTTGAAATGTTCGACTTTGATAAGGAAGATGTTTCTTCAATTGAGATTACTCGTGAAAACGACACTTTCATTGTGTCTGGCGGAAAGATAGATAATTTCATTCGCGGAATTGTGCTTGATGACCCAAGAAGTTTTGCATATTTCCAAAACACTTTGCAGGAAATGGGTGTTATGGATATGCTTAAAGAAAAAGGCCTTAAGAACGGCCATTTCGTAAGAATTAAAGACATTGAATTTGAATATGTGGAGTAAAGTTATGATAACATCAAAACAAAGAGCTTCTTTAAGAGCGCTTGGCAACGCGCTTGACCCTGTTGTGCAAATCGGCAAAGAGGGGCTAACAGATGCTGTTTTAGAATCGGTGCATCTTCTTTTGGAAGCACGCGAACTTATCAAAATTAAGGTGCTTAAAACTTGCAGTGAAGAGCCTAAAGAACTTATGGTAAAAATATGCGACTATCTTAAAGCAGAGCCTGTTCAACAAATTGGACTAGCGCTTATAGTTTATCGTCGCTCTTCCAAAAAAGGCGTTAAGCACATAGAGCTCATCTAAAGAATTTCGCTCTTTTTAACATTCCTTGCAAAAGGATTGTAAAGTGATATGAGTGCGAAAATGATAAGCATAGACGCCACCACGCAGTAGTAAATTGTGGCTCTCACAAACAGTGTGGAAAGTGTGAGAATAAGCGCGGAGATAAAATATCCTTTTGCACGCGAACGATTAAGTGAATATGTGACAAGGTCCTTGAATGCAAGGGCTTTTTCTTTTTTATATTTCATGCTGATTTCAGGTTTACAGTCATATGGCTTATATAGTTTTTGATAGGCTTCATATTGGTCTAAGATAACGAATTCAAAGTCGAAATTCTTGGCAAAAGAAAAACTTTCTTTCTGCGCGCTAAAGCAGACTATAACAACTTTTGCTGCTTCCATTTTTTGAGCTTTACTTGCAAAGCCGGCGATATCGTCTGGAGAAATAGGATTGAACGAAAGGTGTGGAATCAGCAAAACTTTTTCGCCGCCTTCATGTTTGATTAAAATAAGATTATCCTTCTTTTCAGCAGTGTGTTTTTTCTTTGCAAGTGTAAGGAAAAAATCAAGCGCATTTGCGTTTAGTGACAGCGATAAAAATATGTTTTCCGCTTCTTCGCGCTCCGCTTTTTTAAGGGCAGAGGCAGTTTGGCGCTTCCTTGAAATTAATCTTGTGATTATGTCAATAACAAGTGTGACAGCTGCCGTTATCACAACAGCCCAAACAAGCGAGCGGACAAAATATCGCACCCAAACAAAAACGATTAAAAATATGAGCGTAAGCTTAAAAATAACTTGAAAAACGAATGAAACTTTTTGCATAGCATAATAATTGACCGAAAACTATCAAAAAATACTTGAAATTTATTGTATTTTTGACAAAATTATTGTAATATATATTTAAGGATAACAAATGAACGCAAAATTAATTTCAACAGTAGAATTTTTGAAGAACTTGAAGTGTAAAAATC
>CAZQPZ010000075.1:0-3883 GCA_964595395.1 uncultured Lachnospiraceae bacterium
CTCTCGCCTGTAATTATTCCTTTGTTATAACAGTCTGTAACTGTAACATAGCCGCCCCCAGTTATCCCACCTACATATCCTGTTCCTGAAATATTACCTAAATTAGTACAATCTTGAATTTGACTGTTAGTTAACGTCCTACCGCTTATTCCTCCTACATAATTACCTTCACCTGAAACTTTTCCGTAATTAGTACAGTTTTGAATATTATTCGCTCTGGCATCACCGACTATTCCGCCAACATAACCTGCGCCCATAATTATTCCCGCATTTGTGCAATTTTGGATTGTATTACCCATAGAATTACCAGCAATAGCACCTACAGCACTTGTTCCAATTACATCGCTATCTACAACATTAACATTACTAAATGTTGTGCCACCTGCCTCGCCAGCCGCAACACCAACATAGGTTTTCCCTGTTATATCAGCATATTTGAAATTAACATCCATAATTTTAGATCCTGATACGTAGCCCAAAAAGCCACTAAAGTTAGTTTCACTTGCGTTAACACATAAATTAGAAATAGTGTGATTTTGGCCATATAAATGTATTGAGTTTATCGGTGTTTCTGAACTTCCAATTGGCACCCAAAAGTGTTCAAGTAAGTTGATGTCTGCTTCCAAGTACAAATAGAAGTTGCTACTTGAGGTTGCAGTTGCTGCTAGATATGCAAGCTCTTCCGCCGAATAGATATGCCATGGGTCGGCTTCTGTGCCACTGCCCACTGCCGGCTCAACAGCATAATCTGTCCAATTGCCTTCAACGTTGATGCAGTTGGTGATAGTGTTTCTGCTGAATCCAACAATGTAATCAACATAATTAGTGGCGCTATTAGCAGAAACTGTTCCTCTGTTATTTACACAATTTATCAGTTTCCCATGATCATATCCAGATATTCCTCCTACATAACTTTCAGAAGTAGCCGCAGAAATAACATTCCCTTTGTTTACACAATCTCTTGTTTCTGCTCCATTACTTCCAGATATTCCTCCTATATAACTACTTGAAGTCACAGAAGTAGAGGATATTTCTCCCTTGTTTATACAATTGGTCATTTTAGTAGAGATATCGCTAATAGCACCCGCAATCCCTCCAGCAAAAGCAGCCTCGTAATCAGCATCAGTATCAGCATCTGCAGTAATTTTTCCTATATTTGTGCAGTTTTGAATTTGACATCTAAGTCTGGCACAACCAACTATCCCACCTGCATATGCAGAACGACTATAGGAGGTGGCAGTAACTGTTCCTGTGTTTGTGCAATTTTCTATTTGTGTCGTATAATTTTCGCCATTCATATACCCAATTATTCCGCCTGCGTAAGCAGTATACCCATAGGCAGTAACTACGGTTCCTGTATTTTTACAATTTTCCAAGTCACCATAACCATCAAAATATCCAACTACCCCTCCAATATAAATATTACCACTATCACAGCTTACACTGCCGCCTATGACATTAACATTTTTACATACCCCAAAGTGTTTTATATATCCAGCTGCAATGCCTACCCCCCTATAGCCTTTTACATTCGCATCTTTAAAATTAACATCATAAATATGACAATAGTACGCTATTCCAACCAATCCAGCATAAAGACCTGTGTCAATATACATATTAGTTATAGTGTGATTTTGCCCAATTATGAATATGGAATTTGTAAAATTAGTAGCATTACCATATCCAATCGGAGTCCACTGATGCGCACCTAAATCAATGTCTGCGTCTAGATATAAATAATAGTAGCTACCATTAGTGAATGTTTTTGAAATATATGCAAGCTCTGCAGCAGTTTTGATGTGCCATGGGTCAGATTCTGTTCCACTGCCTGTTGCGGGCTGCACTGCATAGTCCACCCAGTTGCCAGTTGGGGTTGCAGCATCAAGATTAGGGTTTGAAGTGTTTGGGCGAGAGGTTTTATTTGTGAAGAACACACCCATTAAAACACAAAAAACTACTGCAAGTATGCTTGCTAATGTTATTAACGTTGTGGATAAAATCCGTGTTTTTTTCATACTATTCTCCATATTTTTCTTCGCTCTGTGGATAACTTTCGGTTAAAATTAGTATAACTCACTCACTCACTCACTATTAGTCAAATATTTTTGCACCATTTCGACACATTTTTGTCCATTTTTCGACAATCTAATGTGGATAATTGTGGACTTAAACTTTCTTTATTCACACTTAAGTTGTGGAAAAGGTTATTTTTATTGAATGAAATGCGTTCTTAATTAAAAAAAACAAGGCATTTGCCTTGTTTTTTTGTTTATTGTTTTGTTATGCAGCAACGAATTTTGTAAACCCGAGCTCTTCAAATTTATCTAAGATGTCATCCTGCAATGGCACAACATAAGTGCTTCCCTGCCAGAATAGCTTGCGAAGCATTGGAATACCTCCGTTAAGGTTTTCTGAATAAAACCACTCACTTGCATCAAAGTTTAATTCGTCTTTGTCAATAAGCCACTTTACAATAGATTTGGTATTTGCTCCAGACATGATGTCAATATCAATCTTAACATTGTCAACTTCCCACGTCCTTAACTCTGGGCTATCATAATCAGAGTCAAAGCCAAGGTCAAGGTCAACGCCATCTGCAAGAATATTTTTAACCGTAAAGGAAACATTCTGCATGTTTGTGAAATTTCCTGTAAGCTCTGGGCACCCTCCAAACTGCCATAAAGTGGCAAGTCCCATTCCTATTGAATATGATGTATTTGTAACTGGGAAAGGAGTAAGGTCAATTTCACAATAAGATTGAACATTATCAATTTCAGCATCAAGTGCAGCAGAAAATGCCATTGGGTAAATTAATCCTTTATCTTCAACGTCCTCTCTGTATTTTACTCGAATTTCACTATAACAATTTCGAAGAACTTTTGGCTGACCTGATGAAATTCCATAAATATAACTTTCATTTGCACTGTTGTTTGATAGGCTTGACTCTGCGACAGATTCATTCCCACCTTCTGCACTGATAAAGCTTGTGCAGTTTTCAATATGCATTGCTCCCCATGCTGAAGTTATTCCTGCCGCTTCAGAAAAATTTTTAAAGTTTGAAACATTATGGCAATTAGATATGCTTATATTGGCGCCAGACCAGTAACCAGAGGCAATTCCAGCAGCTATATTCATATAAGCATGTCCTCTCGTTCTCGTTGTGTTAGGGTCTTTATAAATATATCCCAATTTTTCACTATCTTCAAGAGAATAATTTATAAAATCGCCTGCATTTTTGCAGTTCACAATATTGGCAGTGCTTGAATCATCCCCTGCCCAAAAGGCATTAAGAATTCCACCGCTAGTTTCAAGACAATACATTAAGTTTCCATAATTAGCGCAACCAGTTATGATTGCTTCGGTTCCTACTGACAAATTTAAAATGCCAGCTTGCGCACCTGCAGAATACAAATTGGCATAATTTATGCAACCACTAATTTCCACGGATGGTGTGTCTTCTACAACCCCTAAAATTCCTCCCAAGCGAGAGATAACAATATTGTTAGAAAATATATAGCTGCGGCCTCCAATGTAATATAAGTCGCCATAGTTTACGCAATTAATTGCTGTAAGCGAAACATCATCATCAACTTTAGTAATTATTCCGCCCAGCTGATCTCCGCCAGTTGCCATAACAGTGTAATTAACACAATTAATAAAGCTGTAAGTCGAATCGCTCGCGTCGCCACCACCGACAACAAATGACCCTACTTTACCATTTGTGCCTTCTGAAATTATATAACCTTTTGATGTTGAATTATAAAAATTAACTGTCCCATACATTGACATGCCAACATAGTTGCAACCATCGCCAACATGTTCAATTGTGGAAGTGCAATTTTCAAATGAAATTGGCAAGCCAGAAGCCCCTTCAATTCCAAAC
>CAZQPZ010000076.1:0-3856 GCA_964595395.1 uncultured Lachnospiraceae bacterium
GTCAATCTTGCCCTCAGTGCGTTTATGTATGTGCCCAAGAGCTAGATAGTCGATGTTCTTATTTTTTAAATCTTTAACTTCAAAAGTTAGGCAATCATCAAACTTGCCATTTGAAAGAAAGGCATGAAGCATGAAAATGTTGACTCTGTTTTTATCAAAATCAATTGCTTCTACAAAGTCACGCCTTGAATATTTAATAACGCTGCTGCCACCAAGAACAACCTCGCCAAGATCAAATTTTGTAAATTCAACCGGAAAAATTGTGAGGTTTTCAGGATGGTTTTCTTCCAAAATAGATTTGTGGTCGTGATTGCCGAGGCAATAGAAAAACTTGATTTGTGGCGCTGATGAAATTTTGTCCATAACAAATTTTTTGACCGACTTTCTAACAACAAGCTTGTCAAAAAGATCGCCGCAGATTAGCACCGCTTTTGCTCCCTCTTCTTTTGCTATTTCAACTGTTTGCGCGAAAAAGTCTAGCCCCTCTTCTTTAAGGAGTTTATTCTTCTCATTGCCAACTCTGTTGTATCCGCCCTCTAAGTGAAGATCCGAAACCTGCAATATTTTCATGACTCAATTATAACACAGCACCTTTATTTAATCAAACAAAAAAGCGCTTGTATTCAAGCGCTTTCTCTCCAACTGAAATTAATTGTTTTATTGCATTTAAGAGTAAGATTATTATCTCCACCACCATTGATTAAAAGTGGATTCGTCATCTCCTGTCCCTCAGGCAAAGTTTTATTTAATTTTACATTGTCAAATTTAAATTCTTCCACTTTGTCGCTTCCAAAATATGTGAAAGTGATGTTGCAAGCGCAATTGTCATCAAGTGAAAGATTTGTTGTTGCTCTTTCGTTTGCCACTATAACATTGTTAAAAGTTTTTGGAAGAGTAAGGTTAATTGTTCCCTTTTCAGCTGTAATGTTAATATCAGTTGCATTTTCACTAACTGAAGCATCAATCCTGCCAGAGTTTGTTTTTACACTGCTGCCAGATATAAGTGGCGAAGCAATTGAAATATCGCCAGTTGAAGTTTCAAGTTTTACGGTTTTCGCAACCTTATTAACTTCAAATCTTGTTCCCTTAGCGTTAGGGCTGATAAGTGATCCTGAAACATCGCCAAGCTTAACAACACTTGAAGAGAATGTGTCAGCAGAAGCAGTGAAATCAGCATCCCCACTTACTTTTCCAATTTCAACATATGCATTTTTGATTCTTGCTGAAAGCTTTCCTTCAATGGAACCCACTGTTATTTTTCCGCTGTCAGAAGAAAGCATTACATCATTTACAGAGTTTAAAATTGAAGCCGTGATGTTTCCAGAGCCGCTTTCAAGTGAAAGTGATTTTGCATGCATGATTGTGTCTGCTGGCAATGTGATATCTCCAGAAGTTGTTTTAAGGCTAAGCTGTTCATAGGCAGTTGGTGCAAGTTTTGTAAGAGTGATTCCACCCTTTTTGTTTTCAACCTCAAGGCTGCCAATTTCTAATGTGCTGCTGCGTCCTGAATTGAAAGGTCCGCCAATATTCACATAACCGTCAGTGTTTTTAATTTTAACAGCTTTGTTTCTTAAAGGATTAATGTTTTCATTTGAAATTTGGAAAACTATTTTAATGTCTTTTGAGAAATAGAGGAAAGCATTTTGCTCTTTAACAGATATTTTAAGCACGCCATTTTCTATTGTCACATTATATTCAAAAGGCGCCGCTTGCTTTGAAGTTACAAAACCTTTTGAGTTGTTAAGAATGTAAATTCCGTTTTTAGTGTACTCTTTATTTTTTTGAATTTCAACATTAGCATAGGTTGCGTTAATTTCAACACTTTGGAAATTAGGATTATCAAAATCAATTGCAGTTTGCGACTCATCGGTTGTTGCTTGAATCGGTGCTACATTAGCCGAATTTGAAAAATATTCTAACCCTAAAATTGAAGTGCCTGGCATAAACATCATCACAACAAAAATGATTAGCACCACTGCTAAGATAATCAATAGGAAAAATCCAAAATAGAAGAAAAATCCTTTTCTTACTTTATCCTTTGCCATATAAGCTCCTTCACTTAAGTATATCAAAAACTCATGATAAAAATCAATAAAATAACTGATTTTTCAATATTTTCGCCAAAATTATTGCAAAATCGCCTTAATTCTGCGAACTCCCGCAGAAGATGCCTCTTCTTTCTTGATCACAAAATGACCCAAAAGACCAGTATGTTCAACATGAGGTCCTGTGCAAATTTCTTTTGAAGCATCGCCAATTGTGTAAACTGAAACGATGTCAGGATATCTTTCAATAAACTGGTGCTCCGCCCCAGCTGAAACCGCATCCTCTTTTTTCATTTCTTCGCGAGTTACTTTAATGTCCTGTTTAATCCAATCGTTAACGATTTTTTCAACCTGCTTTAACTCATCCTCTGTGAGTTTATGGTCGCAAGCAAAGTCAAAGCGAAGCCTTTCCGCATTAATGTTTGAGCCCATTTGATGAGAGCTTTCGCCAACCACTTTCTTGAGTGCAGCGTTAAGAAGGTGCGTTGCAGTGTGATATTTTGTTTCCACTTCTCCGCTTGAAGCAAGCCCGCTTTTTGCGTTTTGCGCGCTGGCTCTTGCAAGCTCTTGATGAGCAGCAAATGCCTGTTTATATTCCTCTTCATTTACACTAAGATTTTGTTCTTTTGCCATTTCAATTGTCATTTCAATTGGAAAACCAAAAGTTTCATAAAGTCTGAAAGCTGCCTTTCCGCTTATTGTGTGATCAGCTTCACTTTCAACATAGCCAGGATTATTTTTCTTCATAAACTCAAGCTTTCTTGCAAGCCCGCTTACAAGTTTATCAAACTCTCTGTTTCCAGTTTCAATTGTTTTTAAGAATTTGTCAGCCTCCGCCTTCATGCTTGAAAGGATGTATTCCTCTTTCTCAACGAGCAATGGATAGCTTTCATTGTAAACTTTCTCAATATAGATTTTTGCAATGTCAAGAAGCTTGTCCGCATCAAGACCAATTTTCTTTGCATGGCGAATTGCACGGCGGAGAAGTCTTCTTAGAATATATCCTGCCCCAACATTGCTTGGAAGTATGCCTGTTTTATCGCCAATAAGCATAACGCTTGTGCGGATATGATCGGCAATAATTCTCATAGACTTTGTTGTTTCGCAGTCCTGCCCATATTTAATGTTAAGCTCTTTTTCCATGAAAGACATAACGCCTTCAAAGAGGTCTGTTTTATAGCCGTCAGTCAGGCCATTCACATACATAAGAAGTCTTTCAAAGCCAAAGCCTGTGTCAACGTTCTTGTTCTTAAGAGGCTCTACAGATCCGTCCTCAAGCTTTTTATATTGCATGTAAACATCATTGCCAATTTCCACCCATCTGCCGCATTCGCAAGTCACGTCGCAATGGTCAGAGCAAGGCTTGTCATGGCGTGGATAAAACCACTCATTGTCTGGCCCACATGGAGTATTAACTGTGCCAGGAAGATCCCACCAGTTATCTTTCAAATAATAAATGTTTTCTCTCTTTACACCAGCTTGAACAAGATACTCAACCGCCTCATCATCTTTTGGCACAACATCATTTCCGCCGAAAACTGTTGAGCAAATTTTATCTTTGTCAAAGCCAAGTTCTTTTGTAAGGAAGTTAAAAGACCAAACTGTTTTTTCTTTTTTAAAGTAGTCGCCTAAGCTCCAGTTGCCCATCATCTCAAAAAATGTGAAATGGCTTTCGTCGCCAACTTCATCAATATCAACCGTTCTCACGCAGCCTTGAACATTACAAAGTCTTGTTTTGCCACTTGGATGTTTTGCGCCAAGAAGATATGGCATAAGTGGTTGCATTCCAGCAACATTAAACATAACGCCAG
>CAZQPZ010000077.1:0-3847 GCA_964595395.1 uncultured Lachnospiraceae bacterium
CTGCTGGAATTGGAAGGTCTATTTTTTCGAGCTCAGTGCGAGATTCATCTTCACGTATTATTTCTTTGCAAATTGCAACGCATTCATCACAGATAAAGCACTCGCCGTTTGGGCTGGCGATTATTTTTTTTGCGTTTTTCTGTGGTTTGCCGCAAAATGAACATGAAAAGTTTTCTGAGCCTGTCACTTTGTCTCCTTATTTGCCTTTCTGGTTACAAAAATTTTGTCTACAAGCCCATATTCTTTAGCTTCTTCCGCAGTCATGTAGTTATCACGATCGGTGTCCTTTTCAATAACCTTAAGGCTTTTGCCTGTATTTTCGCTTAATATTTTATTTAATTTTTGTTTTGTTCTTGCAATGTGGCGAGCCTGAATTTCAATGTCGCTGGCTTGTCCTTGCGCTCCACCAAGTGGCTGATGAATCATAACTTCGCTGTTTGGAAGGACAAAGCGTTTGCCCTTTGCGCCACTTGACAAGAGAAATGCCCCCATTGAAGCTGCAAGACCAACACAGATTGTTGTTACATCGCACTTAATATACTGCATGGTGTCATAGATTGCAAAGCCTGCGCTAACGCTTCCACCCGGTGAGTTAATGTAAAGGAAAATATCTTTATCTGGATTTTTGCCTTCAAGATAGATAAGCTGCGCAATAACAAGATTTGCAACATTATCATCTATTTCTCCGTTCAAGAAAATAATTCTATCTTCAAGCAGGCGCGAATAGATGTCATAAGACCTCTCTCCCGCACCTTTTTGGTCCACGACCATAGGAACTAACATGCCTTCCTCCTTAAATTTTTGCAAATAAATTATGCGTTTTTAGATTTTAAATAAGCAATAATTTTATTCATAAGTATGTCGTTTTGGATGTATGAGATGTCATAGTTTGAAAGCGATTCTTCCACCTCATGACATGATTTATTCTGAGCATCTGCAATTTCATGCAACTTTGCATGGAATTCTTCGTGCGAAATTTGGATCTTTTCGTCTTTTACAAGCTGTTGAAGCACAAGACGGGTTTTAAGAGCCTTTTCGCCCTCTACAAGTTTTTCACTTTCAAACTCTTCCATAGACTTACCAATGTATGAAAGATAATCCTCAAGTTTGATGTTTTGATAGTTAAGTCTTGCTTTAAATTCTTCAACAATATGGTTTTTCTCATGCTCGATCATTTCTTTTGAAAGCTCTACAGTTGCGCCTTTAACAAGCTGTTCAATAAGCTCGTTTTCAAGCTTTCTTTCGTTTGCAGCATCTTTAGTTTCTAAAAGTTTTTCCTTAATAGAAGCTTTATATTCTTCTACACTTGCAAATTCTGTCGAGAAAGAAACAAGTTTGTCATTAAGCTCTGGCAGCTTCTTCTTTTCAACCTTTTTAACATTGCATTTAAAGTCAGCTGGCTTTCCTGCAAGATTTTCTGCTGGATAACCCTCTGGGAATGTAACTTTAACAATCTTCTCTTCCCCAGCCTTTGTGCCAACAAGTTGATCTTCAAAGCCGTCGATGAATGTGTGTGAGCCAAGTTCAAGCCTATAGTCTGTAGCGCTTCCGCCCTCAAACACAACTCCGTCACATGAGCCTTCGAAGTCGATAACTAAGAAGTCGCCATTAGCGGCAGCCGCTGTGCTTTCTTCAAATCTTGCCTGACTTTCAACAAATTTTTGAAGCTCAGCTTCCACCTCTTTAGCAGAAACCGAAGCTTTATCTTTTTTAACATTGAACTTGAGTTCTCCAAGTTTAACTTCTGGAACAAGCATAACTGTAAGCGTTACATCAAGTCCATCTTTAGACATAGAGTTGATTTGTGACTGTGGATAGTCTGCTGGCTCAATGTCTGGGTTTTTGTCAAGGAATGCGCCATATTCTCTTGAAACAGCAATTTCAAAAGCTTCCTCACAGAAAACTGTATCGCCATATTCTTTTTCGATAACTCTTCTTGGAGCTTTACCCTTTCTAAAGCCTTGAATGTTGAATTTAGATTTGTTCTTTTCGTAAGACTCTTGAATGGCCTTTTCCCAGTCCTCTCCTGAGATTTTAACATTTAATTTGAGTGTTCCTTTTGCACTTTTTTCGCGTGTAATCATTTTATTTTCTCCTTTTCTTGATAGCATATATTTTATCACATTTGCCACGCCTTAGCAAGCAAATGAGCCAAGTTATTGCCTAGCTCCCCCGCTTTTTATATTGTTTAGTGTCGAAAGAGGACAACTTTAATTTTGACATTAAAAAAGTCCTTCACGCGAGGACTTTAAATGCACATTGCAACAATAAGCGCAACAGCTGCGCCAAAAGCGAAAAACATTTTCATAAAATAAGTAAATCTTTCGCCCAGTATTGAACGCTTAAATTGTTTGAAGTATTTTTTTCTGTTTTTCTCAATTTGCTCAAGTGGAATGTTAAGTTTATTAACCTTTTCTGCTGCAAAATATTGAAATCTTGCTGGGTAACCTTTCTTCGAAGCAACATAATCAAGCACAAATTCAACACCCCAATAAATGAAAAATACTGCCGTGAGCGCCATTGTGAAATAGCTTTTCCACGGCGAGCAATAATATTCAACTAAAACTGCAACTAAGATGCTGGCAAGCAAGCTGCAAGTTACAATGAATTTTCTCAAAAGTTTCTCCTGGGGAGGCACCAAAATTTTCACGCGGGCACGCCTTCGGCTAACCGCTAAAATTTTGTTTCCCCGTCCCAATCTCCCTCCACTGACGGGGCTCATCCAACATTCCCTCAAGCAAACTTTTCAAGTTTCTTTCGGTTGGCGCCGGGCAAAGCCCTTCCCCGCCAATGTCGGATTTCGCAGAATTTTTAATTTCAAGTTCAGCTTCGCAAGCCTTTTAAAAAATTAATCAATTAACAACAAGATCAATATACCCCAGCTATAAAACAATATTTACAATATAAAGTACTATAATTGACACTGTAAAAACGATGTAGCAAATGAGCCATGCGAGGTGTCTTTGTCTTTTAACCCAAAGTCCTGCAACAACTATTGCAACAACATAGGCGATTGCTTCTCCAACAGAATGGAAAGCGGATGCAATTGTTTTACTGCCAAATATAACGCTTAATAGAAGTGCAATTGCAATGCAAGCGATTGCAACGTATGCGCTAAGCTCAATTACTTTTGCCCAAGACCATGTGCTTGTTCTTTGGCCAGAATTTGTATTTTTTTTCTTCATTATTTTTTACCTCCCTTGAGTATATGCTCTGCAAGATCTACAAGTTTGTTTGAATATCCCCACTCGTTATCATACCAAGCCACAAGTTTAACAAAAGTTGGAGAAATCATAATTCCCGCCTCAACATCGAAAACGCAGGTGTGCTCTTCGCCAATAAAATCGGAAGAAACAACCTTGTCATCTGTCCATGAAAGCACTCCTTTCATGTTTGTCTTTGACGCCTTTTTGATAACCTCAACAATTTCCTCATATGTTGTAGGTTTTTCAAGATTGCAAGTTAAATCAACCACTGAGACATTCAGTGTTGGCACACGCATGCTCATGCCAGTAAGTTTGCCTTTAAGCGCTGGGATAACCTCGCCAACCGCTTTTGCTGCGCCAGTTGATGACTGAATAATATTATAAGAAGCAGCTCTGCCGCCACGCCAATCTTTTTTGGTTGCGCCGTCAACTGTAAGCTGTGTTGCTGTTGTTGAGTGAACAGTGGTCATAAGTCCCTCTTTAATTCCAAAAGCATCATTGATGACTTTTGCAAGCGGAGCAAGGCAGTTTGTTGTACAAGAGGCGTTTGAAATAACTTTCATATCGCTCTTGTATTCATTGTGGTTAACCCCCATAACAAACATCGGCATATTTTTGCCAGGTGCAGAAACGATAACTTT
>CAZQPZ010000078.1:0-3814 GCA_964595395.1 uncultured Lachnospiraceae bacterium
AATTAAAGCCTATGAAGTGCCAGAAGCTCAAAGAACAGCAAAAGGCCGCAGCATAGTTAACTTGCTTCCACTTGACAGCGATGAAAAAGTTACAACAATCATTCCTCGTAAAGATGATGCTAAGGGCAACCTTATCATGGCAACAAAACTTGGACTTATCAAGAAAACAAATCTCACTGAGTTTGAGAGAATCAACAAAAACGGAAAGATTGCAATCACATTGCAAGAAGGAGACCGCTTAATTGGCACTGAAATGTCAAGCGGCGAGGATGAAATTCTTATCGCATCTCGCGAAGGCAAATGTATCCGTTTTGCTGAAAGTGATGTTCGCCAAACAGGCCGTGGCAGCCAAGGTGTTAAATCAATGACACTTTCTGATGAAGACGAGATAATTGACATGACCATTGTTAAAGCTGGCTCACAAATTGTAACAATCACTGAAAACGGCTATGGCAAGCGCTCTAGTGTTGATGACTATCGTTTGCAAGGCCGCGCGGGCATGGGCGTTAAAGCGGGCATATTCAACGATAAAACTGGAAAGCTTGTTGCACTTAAGCAAACAAGCGGGGATGAAGATATTCTCATGATTGCTGACAGCGGAATTATCATTAGAACACCAGTTGACTCCATCAGCCAATTCAGCCGTGTAAGCCAAGGCGTTAAAGTTATGAGGCTTCGCGACGGCGCAAAAATCGTTAGCGTTGCACTTGCCGAAAAGGAAGAAATTCCAGAAGGCGAAGAAGCCCCAGCTGAAACACCTGAAGCAAGCGAGTAATAAAAAAACAAAAAAGTGCTTTAATGCACTTTTTTCATTTAATTGACTTTTTAATTTAGAACGATTAAAATGTTTAAGTATTAAGGAGAAAACATGCCAGAATTTATTAGACCAAGACCAGTATTTCCTAAACGCGCAGTTGTGACAGGCGGAATGCCATATGGCAATAAACAGCTGCATTTTGGGCACCTTGCAATGATGCTTAGGGCAGACACCCTTGCAAGATTTTTGCGCGACCGAATTGGAAAAGATAACGTTGTGTTCGTTTCAGGCACGGACTGCTACGGCTCAACCGCAACTGAGACTTTTAGAAAGTTAAAAGAGCAAAACGCGATTGAAGATAAAAGCGTTGAAGATTTTGTTAGACGCAATCATTTAATTCAGAAAAAAACTTTTGAGGATTTTGAAATTGCTCATAACCTTTTTGGCGCTTCAGCACTTGAGCCAATGAAAAGCGAGCATGAAAAGATGAGCGACCTTTTCATCACAACACTCTACAAAGCGGGCATGGTTTCAAAACATTCATCACTTCAGTTTTATGATAAAAAGGCGGGCATGCTGCTTAACGGCAGACAAGTTGTCGGCAAATGCCCAATTGAAGGCTGCCAAAGCGAGAAGGGATATGCAGACGAGTGTGACCTTGGGCATCAATATTTGCCAATGGACCTCATTGACCCAGTGAGCGCAGTCAGTGGCGAAAAGCCAGAGCTGATTGAAGTTGAAAATTGGTTTTTTGATCTTGACAAATGCACCGATCTTGTTCGCGAGTGGCTTGAAAGCATTGAAAGAAAACCAGAAACTCCAAACTTTATGGTTAAAGAAATTAAAGAGTTTTTGAAGAAACCTGAAGTTTATGTTAAGAAAGAGTTTGTGCCAAAACTGCAAACGCTCAACCTTCCAAAGCATGAATTTGTGGACAGAAATGCGCCAAGTGTAACCCTTATTTTTGAAAAGCTTTCTGATAGAGAAGAGGCTTGCAAAATTCTTGCATCAAACTTTATTCACTATAGAACAGGCAAAACACTTGTGCCATCAAGACTTACAGGAAACTCAGATTGGGGTGTGCCATGTCGCGAAATAGACGGGCTTAAAGGACAAACCTTCTATGTTTGGCCGGAAAGCTTATGGGCACCAATTTCACTTACTCAAACCTATCTTAAATCAATAGGCAAAGCTGATGACGCTTGGAAAGATTTTTGGACGAGCAAGGACAGTGCGGTGTATCAAATTTTGGGCGAAGATAATCTTTCTTTCTATGGTCCAACTCAGCAAGCAATGTGGCTTTTCATGCAGGACTCTAGTCCAGTCTTCCCACCTAAAGATGGAGAATTTCAACTTACAAATCTTGTGCCAATTAAGCACCTTCTTTTCCTTGATAAGAAGGCAAGCTCATCGGGCGCAATCAAACCGCCTATGGCAAACGAATTCTTGAATTATTACACCCCAGAACAGCTTAGAATGCACTTTTGTGGCATGAACCTTACAAACAATAATGTCAACTTCATGCCAAAGCCTTTCAATCCAGAGGCAAAGCCAGAGGACATCGACCCAGTGCTTAAAGAGGGCAACCTTCTTACAAATGTTTACAACCGCATCTTGAGAACACTTTTCTACAGCACTCAAAATAATTTTGGTGGCAAATTGCCTAATGTGAAAGCGTCTGAGGAAACTAAGGAAGCTTGCATAAAAGCACTGTTTGACTATGAGCGCTTCATGTTCGATAAAAAATTCCACCAAGTTGTTAATGTTGTTGACGTGTTTGTGCGCAACATTAATAAGAAATGGGCAAACTCTATAAACAGTGTTGATGCTGAGGGCTTAAAAGCGCTTACTGCGGACACTGTGGAAATGATTAAAGCCGCAAACCTTATGCTTCATCCGTTCGCGCCAAACGGCACCGAAAAGGTGAGGGAGTATCTTGGCTTTGATGAAAGATCATTCAGCTGGGATTATGCTTTTGAAGATTACTCTTTCTTCAAATCTTCCCCAGAAATTGCAACCCTTGCCGAAAAAGAGGATTTCTTTAAAAAACATCCAAGTCAACTCGGGCAAATCTGAACTTTTGGGCTTGTTTTCGAGCAAACTCGAAAAGCTGCGCGTTGAGCGTTCGATTTGCCCTCTCGCGACCAAACGAAAGCCGACAAGCGGCTTTGTCGCGACTGCCATCCGAAGAAAATGCTTCGAAGGAATAGGGTGCCGACTTACTTCATCTTTGTCATTCTGAGGCGGGCAGCCGAAAAATCTATTGGATAACATCTGAATTTAGATTAATAAAACAAGGCACTTGCCTTGTTTTTTTTAATCTTCTAATCCCAATAAATAATCAGTTGTTGTTTTAAGTTCAATAGCTAATTTAGCAAGGACTTCAAGTCCTGGCTTTTTCCCATTTTCATATTGAGAAAGTGTGTTTTGAACAATGCCAACTTTTTTCGCAAGAACAACTTGCGACATACCGCATTCCAATCTTAACTCTTTAATTCTTTTTCCTATTCCGTCTATGTCTATATTTCTCATGTAGATATTTTATAATATTTTTATTAAAAATACTTGACATATTTACATTGTAAATATTATAATATGGAAAGTATCTACAATATAAATATTTAGGAGGTAAAAATATGAAAAAATCTATCATGGTGGAGCTCTTTAATGGCAACACGGCAAATGCTGAGAATCTAACAAGAAGTGAAGAACAGAGAAAATATGATAAAGAGTCTTTGGCAAAATATGAAGAGCTGGAAAAAACTTTGTCCGACCAGCAAAAAGAGCAACTTGAAAAACTGATGGACATTGAATGTTATGTTCAAGGCGCAGCGGAAGAGAATTGTTTTATAGAGGGCTTTAAACTAGGACTGCGACTCGGCATAGAAGCCATGGATGAATAAAAAACAGAGTAACTCACTCTATTCTTATTTTGTTGCGGGATAAACCCACTGCCATAAAAAAGGGTTATATCGTGCGATATAACCCTCACATTGGTTGCGGAGATTGGATTTGAACCAATGACCTTCGGGTTATGAGCCCGACGAGCTTCCGGAC
>CAZQPZ010000079.1:0-3795 GCA_964595395.1 uncultured Lachnospiraceae bacterium
AACTTCATGTTAAAGCGGGTGAGATTATCTCAGTTGAGAAGGCAAGAGAAATTCAAGATGCTGGTGTTAACGAAGTTTTAGTTCAAGTTAACGGCAAAAACCACCTCATGAGAGGAAATAACCGTGTTAGACTTTCAGCTGTTATACCATGCGACGAAAGAGAACTTGGAATCACAGAGGAAGTTTACTATCCAGCTCTTCTTCAAATCATGAAAGAAAACAAGACAAAAGAAAAACGTCTTGAAGCAATTAAAGAAAACGTTAAAAACCTTATTGTTACAACACTTACAATGGATGATATTCTTGCAACAATCAGTGTTTACTTAGACGTGCTTGAAGGAATTGGCACAACTGACAAAGTTGACCACCTTTCAAACAAACGCCTTGCAACTGTTGGCGAGCTTCTTCAAAAAGCCTTCCGTTCAGGTGTTCAAAAACTTTCAACAAACATTAAAGAATCTTTGCAGGGAAAGGAGCTTACAGAAGTTACTCCTGCTCAGATTATCAATCCAAAGCCTATCAACAAAGCGCTTAAAGATTTTGTTACACAATCTCAGCTTTCTCAGCTTATGGATCAAAACAACCCACTTTCTGGACTTTCTCAGAAGAGACGTATCTCTGCTGTTGGTCCTGGTGGTGTTAAGAAAGAGCGTGCTGATGTTGGAATCCGTGATATTCACTATACTCACTACGGCAGAATCTGCGCAATCGAAACCCCAGAAGGACAGAGCATTGGTCTTATCGATACTCTTGCAACTTATGTTAAAGTTAACGAATATGGCTTCCTTGAAACTCCATATCGTCCAGTAGACAAAGAAACAGGAATTGTTTCTAAAAACTATGAATACAAAATGGCTGACATTGAAGATAACGCTTACATTGCTCAGGCAATTGAGCCTCTTGATGAAAACGGCAGATTTGTAAACAAACGTATCATGGCTCGTCATGGTGCAACAATGGGTGAAGTGCCTGCAAGCCAAATTGACTATATGGATGTTTCTCCACGTCAGTTTGTTTCAGTTGGATCATCTCTTATCCCATTCCTTAACTCAAACGAAGTTAACCGTGTTCTGATGGGTGCGAACATGCAAAGACAGGCTGTGCCTGTTCTTCGTCCAGAATCTCCAATTGTTGGAACTGGAATGGAGCACCGTGCTGCTCGTGACTGCGGAGCTCTTACTCTTGCAAAACGCGGCGGAACAGTTTCATATGTAAGTGCAGATGAGGTTAGAATTTTAACTGAGAAGGGAGATGAGGATATCTACCCACTTACAAAATTTGAAAAAACAAACGCAGAAACATGTAATAACCAAAAACCTTGCGTTAAGAAGGGCGAAAAGGTTAAAGAGGGCGATGTTATCATTGACGGCTATGGCTGCGACAATGGTGAGCTTGCTCTTGGAAAGAACGTTCTTGTTGGTTATATGAACTGGCAAGGATACAACTTCGAAGACGCTATTCTTATTAACGAACGCCTTGTAAAAGAGGATGTTTACACAACAATCATCTTAAAAGAGGAAGAAATCAGCTGCCGAAACACAAAACTCGGCGATGAGGTTATCACAAGAGATATTCCTAACCTTGGTGAAGAAGCTCTTAAAGACCTTGACGAAAACGGAATTATCCGTGTTGGTGCTGAAGTGCGCTCTGGCGACATTCTTGTTGGTAAAGTTACTCCTAAGGGAGAAACAGAGCTTACTCCTGAAGAAAGACTGCTCCGTGCAATCTTTGGAGATAAAGCTAGGGAAGTTAGAGACACATCTCTTCGTGTAAAACACGGCAAAGAAGGTGTTGTTGTTGACGTTCAAGTGTTCTCAAAGAAGAATAAAGACGAACTTGAAGCTGGCGTTAACATGCTTGTTAAAGTTACAATCGCTCAAAAACGTAAACTTTCAGTCGGAGATAAAATGGCTGGACGTTACGGAAATAAGGGTGTTGTTTCAATCATCATGCCTGAAAACGATATGCCTTACATGGCTAACGGCCGTCCACTTGACATTCTGTTGACCCCACTTGGTGTTACCTCCAGAATGAACATTGGTCAGCTTCTTGAAACCCACCTTGGTCTTGTTGCTGGCTCACTTGGCTGGAAGATTGCAACTCCAACTTTTGACGGCGCAAACATTAATGAAATTAAAGAACTTCTTGTAAGCAACAACTTCCCAGAAAACGGAAAAGTACAGCTTTACGATGGAAGAACAGGTGAACCTTTTGATAACCTTACAACTGTAGGTTACAAATATATGCTTAAACTTGAACACATGGTTGACTCTAAAATCCACGCTCGTTCAATTGGATCATACTCACTTATCACTCAACAGCCACTTGGAGGAAAATCACTCTTTGGTGGACAGAGATTTGGTGAAATGGAAGTGTGGGCTCTTGAAGCTTACGGTGCAAGCCATGTTCTTCAAGAAATGCTTACAATTAAGTCTGACGATGTTACTGGAAGAACAAAAACTTACGAATCAATCATCAAAGGACAACCTATTGCTGAGCCTGGAATTCCAGAATCATTCAAAGTGCTTGTTAAAGAATTGCAGTCACTTGGACTTGATATTAAAATTCTTACTGATACAAATGAGGAAATCTCAATCAATGAGCTTTCAATGGATGAACAAGATGAACACCTTGCTCCAGTTGAAGCTGAACATGATTTTGATGAGCTCTCTCTTGATTTTGATGAACTTCTTAAAGAAGAAGCATCAAAACCTGAAGAGGAAGAAGAGGACGAGATAAAGGCGTCATTTGAGGAAGAAACAGCTTCTTCAGCTCTTGACACTGCCGACCTTTTCGATAGCTTCACAGATTTCGATGATGAGTAAAATTTAATAAAAATTTCTAAAAAACAGTAAAAAAACACAAAAAAACAATGATTTTTAACATTTAGACAGAGTAAAAAGGGAGAAAGTTATGTTTGAACTCAATAACTTCGATTCAATTAGGATAGGTATCGCTTCACCGGAGAAGATCAGAGAATGGTCTCACGGTGAGGTTACTAAGCCTGAAACTATTAACTACCGCACACAGAAGCCTGAAAAGGACGGTCTTTTTTGCGAAAAGATTTTCGGACCTAGAAAGGACTGGGAATGCCATTGCGGAAAATATAAAAGAATTCGTTATCGCGGTGTAGTGTGTGATAAGTGCGGAGTTGAAATCACACGTGCAAAAGTTAGAAGAGAAAGAATGGGACATATTGAACTTGCTGCTCCCGTTACTCATCTTTGGTACTTTAGATCTGTTCCTTCAAGAATTGGAACTCTTCTTGACCTTACACCTAAAGCGCTTGAACAAGTAGTTTACTATGTGAACTATATTGTTATCGACCCTAAAGCAACAGAGTTTGTTTACAAACAAGTTATCACCGATAAAGAATATCGTGACGCTATTGAAAAATATGGCTATGGTGCTTTTGAGGCTGGCATGGGTGCTGAGGCAATTAAGAAACTTCTTTCACAAGTTGATCTTGAAAAAGAAAGCAAGGCTCTTAAAGAAGGTCTCCCAACCATGAAGGGTCAGAAGAGAATTAAAGCAATCAAGAAGCTTGACGTTGTTGAATCATTCCTTAAGAGTGGAAACGATCCAACATGGATGGTGCTTGATGTGCTTCCTGTTCTTCCACCAGACCTTCGTCCAATGGTGCCACTTGATGGCGGAAGATATGCATCTTCAGACCTTAACGACCTTTATCGTCGTGTTATCAACAGAAACAATCGTCTTAAAAAACTTATGGAGCTTGGCGCGCCAGAAGTTATCATCAGAAACGAAAAGCGTATGCTTCAAGAGTCTGTTGAC
>CAZQPZ010000080.1:0-3778 GCA_964595395.1 uncultured Lachnospiraceae bacterium
CATTTTGGAATGAAACCTTGGGAAAATGTGATGATTTCTGGCTTTGTTATGGCAAGTAAAGGCGAGAAAATCAGCAAGAGCAAGAACAACAGCAAGTGTGATCCTATTGATGTTATCAATGAGTATTCAGCTGACGTTGTTCGTTATTGGGCAGGCTCTGGCAGACTTGGCACAGACATTACTTTCAGTGAAGAAACCTTGCTAAGAGGCAGAAAACTTGTAAATAAACTTTGGAATGTTGCAAAGTTTATCGAAATGCACATTCAGGATTTTGAGGATAAACCTTTTGACAACTATCAGTATTTTGATAGATGGATTTTGGGCAAATTCCAAGAAATGGAAGCAGGATTTATCAAATATTTGGAAGATTTTGAGGTTGGCCTTGCTCTTAATCATTTAGAAAAATTCTTCTGGAATTTCTGTGATAATTACATCGAAATTGTTAAACATAGATTGTATAGACCTGAAGAGTTTGGCGATGAAGCAAGATATTCTGGTCAAAAAACGGTTTATACTCTTCTTTACAAGCTGTTGCAAGATTTCAGCATTTTCTTCCCATACATTACAGAAGAAATTTATCAAGAGCTTTATAAGGGCAGGTCAATTCACTTGACTCAAATAGAGCCTTTAACTTTTGATTTTGCCAATGAATTAAGAAATGGCGAAACATTAATTGAAATCATCAGCCAGGCAAGAGGAGAGAAAACTAACAATAACGTTTCCTTAAAAACTCCAATTAAGAATCTTAAACTTGCTGTTAATGATGCTGTGAAAGCTTCAATTAATGAGGCAATAAAAGATTTTAAAGCAACACTATTCATTCAAAATCTTGCACTCGAAAATTGCAGTGACACCTATGAAATCAAACAGATAGAGTTAGATTTAGAAGGATAATATGAAATCTGAGAAAAAGTTTGTCGTCTCCACAAAGGGAGAAAGAATATTCCGCTGGTGCATGATTGCCTTAGACCTTGCAATCATGCTTGCTGGCGTGGGCCTTGCCATTTATTACAAGGTGGTGGGCGACCCAAACAACAGATTCCTAGTAAGCCTATTCATGCTTATCTATGGAATTATTCCTTTTGTGTTTGAACTTATTTCACGCGGGAAAATCCCAAACAGCGTGTTTCTCTTGTTTAACATATATTTTATAATTGCGGGCCTACTTGGCTCTGCTTTAAACGGATATAACACTTTTGCTTGGCTTGACATTGTTGTTCACTTTGTGATGGGTTATCTTGTTGCAGCAATCGGCTTGTTCATTTTGTGCAGGTCAAAACAAAACACAAAAATGCATTATATTCTTGTTGCATTCTTCTGCCTCTGCTTTTCACTTTTTGTTGAAGGGATATGGGAGATTTGTGAGTGGACTGTTGACAACATTGCAGGGCAAACAGCTCAAGGCTTTCCAGTGGAGGGTTTAAGTGCACCTCTTGTAACTGACACAATGGAAGACATATGTTGCAATCTTGGCGGAGCAATGCTGTTCTTCTTCCATTATTTAATTTCAAAATGGACAAAGAAAAACCTGCTCATTTCGTCTATGGAAAGAGAGTTTTCAGTAAAACATAAATTGTTTGAAAAAAGAAACAAAGACAAGGAAGTTAGCAAAGAAATAGTGGGCGAAGTCACTGAAGAAACAGAAGAAAATGTTGAAAATGAAAACAATTCTTCTCAAGATGATTAAATAGAAAAGCACTCTAATCGAGTGCTTTTTTGTTTATTTGAAGTTAAATTTTTATAATCACGCGAAGCGCGCGCGAAAGCAAGCTTTGTCGGGGAAGGGCTTTGCCCGGCGACAACCGAAAGAAATTCACTTGTGAATTTGCTTGAGGGTAAGCGGCTTCGCCCATCTACTCGCAGAAAATGTCCAGCGGAATTTTCAAGAGTGGGAAAGGGGCTCGCGCGGGAAAACCGGGGAGCAGCTATTAGGCGTAGCCGTGTTAGCGTAGCGAGCTGGTTGTCTCCGCGTTCATTCGGTGGTACATCTCTGGTGTGCCGATGTCAATGAAAGAGTGTGGTGCAATGTCGTAAGCATAAACTGGCGCATGATTTTTTGTAAGCCATGTAGGGAAGTGACCTGGTGCGTCAGGGTTGCCGCCAGAGGCAAGATAGGTGTCAATCAGCTTAACGCTTTGGGTGTTGTAAATGTAGAAAGGTCCAACTGAGAAATTGCCTTTTGGATTTTGTGGCTTTTCTTCCATGTTGGTCACGCGATTGTTTTTGGCGAGGGTTGCAACGGCGCCAGAGCGAAGCTCGTTTAAGTCAGTTTTCGTTTGACCAAAAATTGCATCGCGTTTGCCGTTTGCAAGATAGAAATTGTAAAAATCTTTAAGTTTAAAATCAAACCAGTTGTCGCCAGCCAGCACCATAATTTCGCCCTTGTATTTAAGAGCGTCAAGCGCAAATTTAATGTCTGCAATTGCGCCGAGCCTAGTATCGTTAGAAATTGTGCCATCGTTTAAAATGGTAACCTTTTTACTTGTTGTCATGCATGGGCGATAATCTATGAAATTGTCAAAAAATTTAGTGTTGGACACAATAACAATTTCGTCGATGTCATCAATCTCTTCAATATTTTCAAGAAGCAGGTTAAGCATGCTTTTTCCTTGAATTTCAAGCAACGCCTTAGGCATATTTTTAGTAAGTTCTCCCAGCCTAGTCCCATATCCTGCACATAAAATAATAGCTTTCATATAAATTCTCCTTAGCTAATTATATCACATCAAAAAATTATATGCTAATAAATGTTTGTTTTATCTCGCGATTTTTGGTAGAATGTAAATAAAGGAGCATTTATGAAAAACATAACTATTATAACAGGTGGATCAAAAGGCGTTGGTAAAGAACTTGCGAAGGAGTTTTTACTAAAAGGTGAAAATGTTTGCATAATTGCAAGGACTAAAAGTGATTTGGAGAAAGCAAAAAAAGAATTGGATAAGTTAAGCGATAATGAAGTTGTTACTTTTGCTGGTGACATAAGTGACGAAAAGTTTGTTAAAAAACTTTATTTAGGCCTTTCAAAAAAATATAATATCACTTGCTTAGTTAACAATGCTGGTGTTGGAAGATTTGGCACAATCTATGATAATAATAAAAAAATGATTGACGAAGTTTTTCCTGCAATAGTTTATGGAACAATATTAATGACAACTTATGCTTTGCCATATTTGAAGAAAAATGAAGGTATATCTAGAGTAGTAAATATTATATCTCAATCTGGAATTAAGGCTTTTAAATTTGAAAGTGTTTATTGTGCTGCAAAATGGGCGCAAGAGGGTTATGCTCAATGTTTGCGCGCTGAAACATTTGGAACCAACATAAAAGTTATAAATGTTTATCCAGGTGGTATTAACTCAGGATTCTGGAAAAAGAATAGAAACTATGTTAAAGCAGGATTAGAAAACACATTTGCTTCACCTGAAGAAGTGGCTAAGATTGTTGTTGATAACCTTTATAACAAAGAAACATTAATTTTGAAAGATTTGGTAATAGAACAAACCCACATGAATTTAGAATAATAAAAAGGTTCCTTAAAAGGAGTTTAGATTGGAAAAGTATTTTTGGCGAGAGAAAAATGCTAATTCATGTAAAGATAAATGGGAAGTGTTTAATCCTACGCGTGAGGAGCTTGAAAATGAATTAATATTGAAATTTAAGCAAAAGCTTGAAAGAATTGATGTTATATTTGATAAAAAAGCGCGTGAAGGGTATTATTTAACAGATAAAAAACCTAAGAGTATAAAACTTGATGAATTTTCAGAGCAAGAGTTGCAAC
>CAZQPZ010000081.1:0-3723 GCA_964595395.1 uncultured Lachnospiraceae bacterium
ATTGACTTTTGGTTTATTTAATTCTTTTCCTTGCTCT
This sequence comes from uncultured Lachnospiraceae bacterium, assembly GCA_964595395.1. Classification (GTDB taxonomy): domain Bacteria; phylum Bacillota; class Clostridia; order Christensenellales; family UBA1242; genus Caccovivens. Next base: position 38 of record CAZQPZ010000081.1, read on the forward strand.
TAAGTTTTTATATGGTTCTTGTTAACCTAATTTACTGGTCAACATGGCTATATTATCACAATATATTCTTTAAGTCAACTGTTTTTTTAATAAAAATAAAAAAAATTGACCATTATCGCCAATTTTCTTTTAAGTTTTGCTAGTTTTCATCTGGATTATTATAAAAATCAAAGGCTTTCATGATTTCATCCAGTCCAATCTTAGGATTTACAGCCTCTTTAAGATCAAATCCATTGCTCTCTTCTTGAGGCTCATAAGGCTCTTTCTTAACATTAATGCGGGCAATTTTCACCTCTTTAGGGCTTTCGCTATTCTTGCGATACTCCTGCATTTTGCCAAGCAGCACACGCATTGAATCATTATCTGAGTTAACTGGGCTTGTAAGCACCCCTGCAACGCTTTCACCTTTAGCTTTGTTTAACACATCTTCAAGCTCACTCACCAAACCACTAAGTTCTCTATCCGACTGAAGCTCTGGATGCAAGAAGTAGATTTTTTTAAGCACGTCTTGCGTCTTGCGATAAACAAGGGTCATCTGCTCAACCTTTAAAGCATACAAGCTTCTTGAGCCTTCCTCCTGAAATTTACGAGTATCCTCAAAAACTTGAATTGCCCTTAAAATGTTTTTCTCTTTAGCTTCAACCTCTTCCCTTTGCTTTTGAGCATCTAAGCTTTTCTTTTCAGACTCCAAGAGGCTGAATTTTTGCTCCATGAGCTCTGTTTTAAGGCGGGTTATATAACTGTCGACTTCTTGCTTATCATAGCCGTTGAGTTCACTTTTAAACATATTATCTCCTCCTGATGATTCCTTTCGTAATATATCTAAAAATGAGTATAGCACATACGAGAAAGAAAATAAACAAAAAAATTAAATATATAGTAAGAAAAATTGCTAAATTTATTATTTTCAAACAATACAAGTAGCTCACTCCAGCGCTAACTGCAAGCAAAATCCCCCCAAAAAAGTGGAATTTTTGCTTAGTGAAAATAAAGGTGCACTCACTTGCAAGCCCCGCTGCCGACATTAGGAAAAAGTATTTATAGGACAAGCCAAACCAATAACTGCAAAACCCAGCCACGCCAAGAAAAATTAGCAAAAAGCCAAGATAGCAGGCGCTATCAAGCCTAAACAGCATGCTTTTCACAATCGTTTGCAAGCCAGCAAAAAAGCAGAAAATGAAAAACCACAAAAAGTAATTTTTCCAATAGAAAATTGAGAAAAGTACAAGAAAAATACAAAGCGCAAGGCATATTAAAAAACTTGCGCGCATTATGGTGGACTTTTTAATTCCAAAAACTCTGCCTCTCACAACAGAGTTTTTGACAGTTTAAAGATCTTTTATTCTTTTTTGTTTTTGTGCTCAGATTTCTTAGTTTTAGAAGTTGTTTTTTCTGGCTTATTTTCTTGATCTGGAGCAGTTTCCGCCTTTTGTACAACCGCCTCTTTTGCGAGTGGGAATTCAAACATTTTAATTGGCTTTTTTAAGGCGTACTTATAAACATATATAACAGTAATTACAGTAACACCAAAAAGGATAAGCAGTATGCTTAAAAGCTGAGAAACTTTGATTGAGCCCAGCATTAAACTGTCTCCCCGCCAAGTTTCTATTATTGCTCTTCCAATGCCATACAAAATAAAGTAAAGGCTCATGATAACGCCACGCTCTTTAATGAATTTTGCAAGATACAACATTAGCATTAAAGCCGCAAACACTGCTAGGTTCCACAGCGCTTCATAAAAGAAGGTTGAATAATGCCAAACTCCGCCAATTTGCGTTGCAAGTGGAAACCACATACTTGAAGGATTTGTAACCTCAACGCCATAGCAACAGCCGCCAAAATAGCAGCCCACTCTGCCAATAGCCTGGCCTAGAATTAAAGATGGTGTTGCGATGTCCGCAACTGCAAAAAAGTTCTTTTTATGGATAGCACAGAAAAGAGCCACGCCGATTGCCCCACCAATAACACCGCCGTATATGGCAAAGCCATTAGTGAAATCTTTAAACACATCGCCAATAGAGGCATATTTATCAAGAGAGAACAGCACGTAGTAGATTTTTGCACCTATTATCGAAAGAGGAAGCACATAGCATGCAAGAATTAAAATGTCGTTAGCCTTCAATCCCCTCTTTTTAGCGTTCAGGCATGCAACAAGCACTCCTACAGCCATGCCGACAGCCATAAGAATTCCATAAAGGCTTATTTCTAATTTCCCAATATAAAAACTGCTTGCTTCTAATAACATACATTTATTATATAGTGAAATTTTGATAAAAGTCAAACAAAGCGCGATAAACTAATAAAATTAAGCTGCGAAATTTGGCACCAAAAAAAAAGGACTCGCGTCCTTTTTTCTATCTTGCAAACACATTGTTTGAAATTTTAATGATGTGCTGTCTAATAAATTCGTCTTGGCAGTCATTTTCGTCACAAGAAACAAGAAGTGTTGTGCAAACTTCATTCATGTTCGCCCCAGCAAGTGAAACAAGTTTTTTAACCAGCAAATCAGTTTGGCGAGCATGACCATTTACCCTCTCATCATCAGCAAATTTTTGGTCAAGTTCAAGCAAAAGGTTTTTAATGTCGCTGACAATGATATTTACATTTTTACCTTGTGCTGAAAGGCGAGATGCAAAGTTTATTGCGTCGATCATTCTGTCTAGCGCGCTCACCTGTCCACCGGCGTAGTCGGTTGTGAAGTTAACAAAATTCTTTCTTCCAAACATGTAATACTTATCTTCATAACACATATTGCAACCAATAAAAATGTTCACAGCGTCTTGATTTTCAAGCGTTTCCAAAATGTGCTTAAAAGGATTACACATGAATAGTGGTGCATTTGTTAATATATAATTTCTTCCGCCAAGAAGAAGTGATGAGTTTCCAAAATCTAAAAACTTTGAAGGAAGCGTTCTATCAAGCACAATCTCTTCTTTTGGCTTATAGTTATCGGCTTTTTCTCCGTTTAAGGAAAGAAGTTTTTTAACATAAAAGTCCTCTTTCTCATTTATTTTAAAAGCTTCCGCACTAACTAAATCGCCATCAGTAAGGCCATACTGCTGAATCATTTGCTGACTTATTAAAATTTTATTTGCAGATACAAGATCATACAAAAATGGAGATTTTTCTGAATTCCTTACAATTCCTCTAACCTTTTCAACATCAGTTTTCATTGTAAAAGGTTGCAACTGCTGATTAAAAATGATAATGCTATCATTTGCTCTTTCATTTGGAGCAACAAATGACATAATGTCATCCATGTGAGCAAGTTGTTTTGATGGTCTGCCCTTGCGGTTGTTTCTAGGCTCTAGTACCTGGCCAGTTAAAAGAGCTGTTGAAATTTCCTCAATAAGCTTTTCTCTTAACTTTGTTGTTGGAGATTTAATTCCAAGATTGCGCGCGAGACCCCTAAGTTCGTAAATGCCAAGCGAACTTATATACTCCATCTTATCTTGAATTGCATTAAAGTTATCTTCCAAAAGGGCTCTCCTTGTGAGAAATACTAACATAATTTTGTACAAAAGTCAACCGAAACATGTTGAAAAGTGCGATATTTGTAAAAAATCGCTAATTCAAGCGAAAAATAACTGCTTTTCGACATTTTTAACATTGGACAGTAAAACATAGATGAAATCTAATATTTCAAACAAATATTTTTATAAAATATTGCATTTTTCTTGACATCG
>CAZQPZ010000082.1:0-3696 GCA_964595395.1 uncultured Lachnospiraceae bacterium
ACATTTCTGCCCTTAGGGCCAAGTGTGATTTTAACCGTATCTGCAAGTGTGTTAACTCCAGCTTCAAGGCTTGCACGAGCCTCTTGCCCTTGTTTGATAAGTTTTGCCATATCTAACCTCCTATTCTACAACTGCAAGAATATCTGATTGGCGAACGATTACATAGGTTTTTCCGTCCTCCTCAAATTCAACTCCTGCATACTTTGAAAAAAGAACTTCGTCTCCCTTTTTCACCATCATTTTAACTTCTTTGCCGTCTGCTGTTCCACCTTCGCCAACTGCAACAACTGTTGCAATCTGTGATTTTTCTTGTGCAACTGTTGGCAAAAGAATGCCACCTTTAGTTTCTTCTCTCTTTTCTGGAAGAAGAACAACTCTGTCAAAAAGCGGTTTTAATTTCATGATTTCCTCCTTAACTTTACGCTATTAGTTTACTATTCTTACGCCAATTTGTAAAGCAAAAGTGCCATAACTTTAAAGCATACTTTGTCAAATAAGGTCATAAAAATATTTTGATGAAAAAAGACAAACGCAAAGTTATAAAAATAGCCTTGCTCGCTATAGCACTCTTTTTGATTGTTTGCGGGGCGAGCCTGGCAAACTATTTTTGCTCTTCCCTTTATATAAGCACAAATCAAAATAACAGCGGGGCAATTGCTTCCTTAGATAGCTCCGCATATCTCATCAGTGTTGCAAAATCGCAAAGCGAGCTTTCTGCTTCCGCACTTGCAAATGACTATGAAAACGCCTGCGGCTACATTTGGAAAGACGGCGAATACTATCATGTAATTCACTCGGCAGCAGATAAAGAAAATGACGCCACACTTATTAAAAATGCCCTGGAAAAGAATGGAATTTCAGCTGAAATTATTTCTCTTTCCTTTGCCCATTTTAAGCTTGAAGAAGGACTTTCAAACGAACAACTTATATGCGCAAATGAGGCTTTATCAAGCTTCATGCAATCGTTTAGACTGCTAAGCGACATTGCTGTTGGGCTGGACACAAATGTTTATTCTCATGCTACTGCAACCGAAAAACTGAGCAAATTAAAAGAGCGCATAACAAATTTAGAATTAAATTACAGGCACACTTTTAGCGACTGCCCTGCCGAGCCTTCCACTGCGCTTGGGCAATATCTTGCCGACCAATTAGAAAGCATAAGCTTATCACAGCCCCAGTCAAAAAGCTTAAAATATCATGCAATAGAAATTTTGGAAATTTACAAAAATATGACAAACGGAGCGCTTTAAGCGCTTTTTTATTATTTTTTATTGTTTTTTTACTGTTTTTTAATCAAATTTTAATCATTTTTAGTTAAATAATGGAAATATGCAGGCAAGCTCCCTCCATCGCCCGTCGTCATGAATGAGCAGTCGTTCCCGCCCGCGTCATGGCAAAACTCTTGAAGGCGTTTTGAAATTCCATGACTGCTGCCAAAAAGTTCAGCATCACTAAATGCCGCAATCTGATTTTTTATAGCCTCAAAATGTGTGCAACCAAGCACTATCGCCTTTGGCGAAAAAGGAGCAATATTTTCCTCGAGATATGGAATTAAACTGTCAAGGTCAAACAAGTTATTGTCTATTAAACTTGGCAGACTATCTATGCTTATCGCGTTTATCCCCTCATACTTTTTAAGCAGCTTACACTCTTTAATTGTGGTTGGAGTTGCAAGCAGCAAGATATCCTTAGGAGCATACTTTTCTCGCGCCGGTTTTATGGCAGGCTCACAGCCTATAAATGTTATCTCTGGATAAGTTTTTCGCACATGATCTATTGCCGCACTAGTTAAAGTGTTACATGCAAAAACTATTACGTCAGGCTTAAAAAATAAATTTAAAAGATCAACTAAATCACAAGCAATTTGTTGAAGCTGAGCCTTACTCTTATTTCCATAATGCGCGTTTTTCTCATCTGCCAAAAACAAAAACTGACAGCCAGAAGAGGAATGAAAAAGCTCCTTTAATACATTCAGTCCACCACTTCCGCTATCTATCACTGCAACTTTTTTCATATTTTAATAATATGCTAGATGACTGCAGTTATTGCACTCGCAATTATAAATGAAAGATTTTCAAGCTCCTCTCTAATATCCTTAGGTGTTAAAATTAAACTTTCTGGAAGGTCCTTAGACACCTTACCTGCAAGCAGCATTGTTGGCACGCCAATAGAGATGCAAGGCAGCCCCAATGATTCTTCACTAAGCTTCTTGCCAAGATTGTTCACAGCACTGGCAGGCGTCATTCCAGCATCGTTTATCTGTATTGAAGTTGTCAGCCTTGAGGGCTCACTGGTGCCAAGTGCATCTATGACAACAATAGTATCAACGTCCAGCCATATTGCAAGCATGTGCACAACATCAAAAGAATTAATGCCAGTGTTTACAAAAATGTTGGGCGCGAATTTAAAAAGTCTGATCGGCTTTCTGAACACATCTAAATCAATTTTATCAAGCACCTTACTTCCTACAGCATCAGCAAGAAGTGCGGGATTCCCCAGCCCTACAATCAGCACTCGCGACTTTTTTGTTAGTCCATGTTTTCTTAACAATTTTTTAAGTCCTTTAGCAAGCTCGCCAGATACATAATCAAAACACTCTCTTCCATAGCCATGGAGTAGCGGGCAATTATAAATCATGTAGCTTCCCTTGTCAAAGCCCACCTCTTTTGCTTTTTTATCGCTGTCGACATGGAGAGAGCCCACCTTTAACGAAAACTTGCCAGTATTAACACTTTCGTAGCCCAGCCCCTTAATGTCCTTTCCACATTCGTCAATTAAATCAAACATACAAATATTTTGTTTTAATCACAAAAAAATATTTATTTTCACTTGCAAAATTTATATTATTATGCTATAATCGCAAAAGATACTTGAAAAGGAGACTGAAATGGCAAACATCAAATCAGCTAAGAAAAGAATTTTGGTTATCGAAAAGAAGCGTGCGGAAAACAAATCTGTTAAATCTAAAATTTTAACATACACAAAGAAATTCCAAGCCGCTGTTGCATCAAATGACGTTACTCTCAGTGAAAAAGCTTACAGCGAAGTTACATCTGTGCTCGACTCAGCAGTTGCAGATGGCGTTATTCACGCAAACTGTGCAGCAAGAAGAAAAGCTAAATTTGCTAAAGCGCTTGATAAAATCAGAAACGCAAAGTAATTTATTTGAAATAGCAAAACTGGGCTAAGCTCAGTTTTTTTATTATAAAAACCATATTAAAAAAAGAGAGGGGTTTACTCCCCCTCTTTTTCATCATCCTCTTTTGAAGAGATTTCTTCTTCAGGCGCCTCGCCTTCCTCTTGAATTGTTTCTTTTTTAGGCAAATTAACAACGCCAATCGCAACAAGAACGCCGGCAATTGCCATAACGACGTCTGAAATTATTTTTTCTTCCACTTTAAAACTGAAGGCTCTGCCAAGCGCACTAACTAAAATGCAAAGTGCGCCAGCAAGTGCCGTCCAAAAGCTATAAGAGCGGATCAAGTTTTTTATCTTCATTTTTTCTCCTCCTTTTGGAAGAGATCGCATCTTTTAGATATTCCACATCAGCTTTAACCTCATTGATAACTCCAATGTGTGCGGTAAGATCTTCAATAGTTTTTTGGTAGTTTGCTCTCGCATTTCTGCTTTCTTTTAACTGATAGCAAAACAGAAAAACAAACAAAATTGCAAAAATGCCGTTGCTGACAATTACGC
>CAZQPZ010000083.1:0-3676 GCA_964595395.1 uncultured Lachnospiraceae bacterium
CTTGGTTATCTTGAATGGGAGAATATTGTTTTTAATAAGCGGCTGCGTGCTTTCTTCCACCTCAAAAGCGGCAAACTCTTTTTGACCTTTATGCGAATAAAACTCCTGACCAAAAAGAGTGACTGACACTTCTTGGAAGCTTTCTCCTGTGCGTGAGGTTATAACTTGGCTGTCAAAATGAGTGGCTTCGCCCTCCACCCAAATGTCCATAAAAATTTCCGCTTTGGGCTGAATGTTAAAACTTTCGCCCTCTGAGTTAATAACTCTGCCTTCCACCAAAATCTGACCTTTTTGAATGATGTCACCCACACCTACCTTCAAAGTGCCTTGGATAAGATTTATGCTTGTGATTACACCGTCATACTGAGAAACAAGCGGACTGAAAGTGCTTTCCATCTCATCTGGGACAACAGCATTTTTAACATTAATAACAAGGCTCTGTCCAATTATAGCGGCACTGACAAAACTGATGTCATCAAAGTTGTTTTTAATCATCAGCTCTATTTGGTCGGTGTCAATCTTATTTTTATTTTTGCTTGGAAGGTTGCCAGAAACATATCTTTGAATTTGCGCCCCATCTTTCGCACCCCACACTTCAATTTTTTGAATGAAAGGCGACTGGGCAGCAAACAAAATTATTGTCAGCACTACGCCCGCAATAAGCCCATAACATGAGCAAAAATTTGCCAAATGAAAAAATACGCCACTTCGCTTTTCACTTAGTATTTCGTAGCCGGCAGCAATCACAATTTTTTTAACTTTAGCGCCATCAAAATATTTAACTTTAAAGCGGGTGCGATTTTTCTCCAGCCTTTCAATTTCAAAAACTTCAAACTTTTTGGAGAGCTCGTTAAAAAAGCGCTCTTGATTGAGCCCCTTGATTTCAAAGAAATGATAACTTTTTCTTTTTATCATATAACCTCAACCTTTTTTATTTCACCAGTGATTTTAAGCGTTTTTTCCATAAGTTCATTTAAAATAAGCCCGCTGCCTTCAACAATCACAATTCCGCCTTTAACCTTAAAGGAAATAACCTCTTTGGAAAGTTGACAAATGCCTGTGTGCCCCTCCACATATAAAATTTTGCCAGACACATTAACAATGTTATATCTGTCAATCAAATTCTCATTATTTAGCGATTTTTTTAACTCATCAAAAAAATTGAACACGCTTTTCCGCCTTTTTTAGTAGAATATGCGTGTTCAATTTTATTTATTATCAAAACTCTTCGTCATCAGGTCTTTCAAGAGCACCAGTAAGAAGCAGCGCTTTCATTTCTGGAGATAGGTTTAAAATCTGCTGCTTAATGCCCTGTTTAAGCGCGTTAGAATAACCATGTTTATTTCTGAATCGCTCGAAGTCATCATCTTCTTTTAATCTTCTGTTGCGCTCCATAAGCGCACGTCTTTGCTGCTCAGTCATTCGTGGCATTCTGCGCTGAGGTGGAGGGCTATTGAAAGTTGCATTTGACTGCTTTGGAAGATAGCCCTCAGAAGGCACATATGCCTCAGCTTTCTGCCCTTCAAAAGCCTCTTCCTTTTTAATTACCTTTTCAGTAAAAGAAACTTCTTCCTTAGGTTCTTCTTTTTTAACTTCCTCAATAGGTGCAGGAGCATTTTTTACAGCTTTCGCAGCTCTTGCTTGTCTTCTTAGCTTTCTTTGTTGTTTTTTTGCTGCTTTTTCTTCCTTAGAGCGCTTTTTGAATATGCTTTTGCGCTTTTCAAATAAATACAACAGTCCGCAAGCTATGGCAGCACCAACAACAATTAAACCGGCCCATAGCCAAATCATAATTAAGCCTCCCCGTCAGAGCCATTAGGATCTTTGCCAGCAATTGACTCTCTCATCGCAGTGTCTGCTTGCAAGTTTTTAAGTTTGTAGTAGTCAAGAACACCAAACTTTCCTTCACGGATAGCACTTGCAATTGCCTTAGGGATTTCAGCCTCAGCCGCAAGAACAGACGCCTTCATTTCCTGAGTTTTAGCCCTCATCTTTTGCTCTTCAGCAACCATCATAGATCTAAGTCTTTCAGCTTGAGCTGCAGCAACCTGTTTGTTCTTTTCAGCCTCTTCTGTTTCAAGCTTAGCACCAAGGTTTCTTCCAATGTCAATATCAGCAACGTCAACAGAAACAATATCGTATGCTGTGCCGTCATCAAGGCCTTTATTCATAATTTCTTCTGCAATTGTGGTTGGGTTTTCAAGAAGCTCTGTGTAAGTTTCAGCAGCACCAATGCAGCTTACGATTCCCTTACCAACTCTGGCGATAATTGTGTCCTCTCTGGCTCCACCAACAAGTTCATGAATGTCTGTTTTAACAGTAACTTTAACTTTAACTCTAACTTCAATTCCGTCCTGAGCAACAGCGGCAACATCGTTAACCTCAATGATCTTTGGTGTAACGCATGTTTCAACAGCCTCATGCACATCACTTCCCGCAAGGTCGATAGCCTTTGCAAGATCAACACTAAGGTCAACTCCTGCACTGTTCGCAGCAATAAGTGCTTTAACAACTTTGTCAACATTTCCACCCGCCATAAAGTGAGTTTCAAGATCAACAACATCAAGTTTAATTCCACCCTTTCTTGCCATTATGTAAGTGTTAACAATAAGTTTGTAATTAACCTTTCTTAATTTCATACCAACAAGTCTGGTCATTGAAATGTGTGCGCCAGAAACAAGAGCTATAAACCATGTTTTAAGTGGCACAAGCACAAAAACAACGATAAGCCCAACAAGTAAAATACAGCTCAGCACAATAAGTGCGATAGCCCATCCTTGAATTGCTAAAAGTAAACTATTCATTTTCTCCTCCTATAATTTCCACTTTAATGCTGGAATCTTTAATCTCTACAACTTTAACTTTATCGCCCACACCAATCTTGCCCATCTTTGCGCAGACCGTGTAAGTTTTGCCTTCAATGATCGCCTTGCCAACAGGCTTGCAAGCCGAGACCACCTCGCCAACCTTGCCAATCAACTGGTCAAGATTTTTGCTCTTGCCGTAATTTTCAGGAACAGCCGATCTGTTTTCGACCAGCGGCGTTTTCTTTAGCAGGCCTTTGCTGAAAGAATGTGAGAAGATGATAAACAGCACAGTAAAAACGATTAAAATCAAGAATATGAGAAAGAACACATCAAACAGCGACTTTGTGAAAATAGCTTCACAGATAACAGCAGCAATTCCAGATACAACACCTGTGATTCCACATACGCCAAAACCAGGAATGAAGGCTTCAGCAATAAGGAAAACCAGTGCAACCACTAAAAGCATGATCACTGACCAGTGCATTTGAGTGAAAAATTCTGCAAATTCCATCTTTTTTCTCCTCTTAAGCAAAGTATATCACAGTTTTTTGCGTTTGTAAATACCCTATTTTAATAAAAAACGCCCTTCCGTTATAGGAAGGAGCGCTGAAAGTAGAATAAGTATTGTTGAGCATAGCCTGCAAGCTGCCCAAAAGTTGAAACCAAATTTTCTCTAATCTTTTCCCTATCGTTTAGCGGCGGATAGGCAGAATTGTACATTTTATGTATCCATGTGTCCACTGGGAAAACATCTTTACGCGAAAAGCCGAATAACAGCACACAATCGGCAACTTTAGGCCCAACTCCTGAAAGAGGTGGGTATGAAAAAGTTACGTATTTTTGTGATAATTTGAGATGGAATATCACGA
>CAZQPZ010000084.1:0-3654 GCA_964595395.1 uncultured Lachnospiraceae bacterium
CCACCCTGTCTTTAATTGAAAGAGCGACCTCTTTTATGCCATGACCATAGGCGTTTGCCTTAACAACTCCGCAAATTTTTGGAGCAAAACCTTTAAAAAAATTTGCATTGCCAAGAAGTGCTTCTTGTGAACTTAATTTCCTGTTCATGCAAATTTTATATTATAAATTTTTAAATTTTGACACACTTACATTTTGCTAAAAGCTTTTTCAACAATTTTATTAATGTCAAAGCTCCCCTCTTTTTTGCCATTAAGGTGCAAAAGATATTCTATATTTCCGCTCTTGCCAGTGATTGGAGAATGCGTTATTCCACTCACTTTAATCTTAAAAAATGTGAGATATTCTATGAAATCTTTAAGCAAATTGATGTGCACTTTTTTATCCGTAATCACGCCGTTATATCGTTTAGCAAGCGACTGACCGCACTCAAATTGAGGCTTAAACAGAAGCATACACTCCACGCCTTTGTACTGCTCGATAAGCTTTGGAATAATGTGACGAAGTGAAATAAATGAGAGGTCACTGACAATAAAGTTTACATCTTCAAGTTTTGCGAAAGTTCTAAAATCTGTTTGCGAAAGGTCGACAACTCTTGAATCCGCCTTCAAAATTTCTGCAAGCTGAGCAGAGCCAACATCTAAAGCATACACTTTCTTAGCACCCTCTTCAAGGCAAACTTGAGTAAATCCGCCGGTGGAAGCTCCGATGTCCAGCACAGTTTTATCCTTTAAATCAAGCTTAAAATCAGCCACCGCACCCAGCAATTTGTAGGCACCACGCGACACATATGAGAAAGGATTTTCCACCCTAATTTCGTCATTCTCGCCCACTTTATATGCGCAATCTTTAACCACTCCATTAACAAAAACCTGCCCTTCTTTTATGGCAGTTTGCGCCTTTTCGCGAGATGGAAAGAAGCCTTTCACAACTAAATATTTATCTAGTCTCATAGGGATATTTTAACAAAAAAACCGCCTTTTTCAAAGCGGTTTTATAAGTGTTACTCAAGAGAAATAAGATAATAGTAAATTGGCTGTCCGCCGAATGCAACAGTAACTTCACATTCTGGGAATCTTCCAGCAAGTTTTTCTTGAAGAGCATTTGCCTCTTCTTCCTTGATGTCAGCGCCATAGAAGAGTGTGATTGTCATGATGTTATCGTTCATCATCTTTGCAATCAAATCCTCAGTTGTTTGAGAAACATGGCTGCCTTTTGCAAGAATTGCCTTGTCGTCGAGGCCGATAATCTCTCCTGTTGTAAGGTCAAAGCCGTCAACATGAGTATCTCTCACAGCATAGGTTACAGAGCCAGATTTAACGTTTTTGATGGCATCATTCATTGCTTCAACGTTCTCTTCCACCGTTCCGTCTGGATTGAAAGCGATTGCCGCAGAAATGCCTTCAGGCACGCTTCTTGTTGAGATAACAACAAGGTTTTTGTTTGTAAGTTCGTTTGCTTGCTCAGCAGCAAGAATGATATTTTTGTTGTTTGGGAAAACAAAAACTGTTCTTGCAGGCACTTTATCAGCCGCAGCAGCAATATCTGCCGCACTAGGATTCATAGTCTGTCCGCCAACAATGATTTCGTCAACAGTAAGGTCCTTAAATATAGCTGCAAGGCCATCGCCTGGGGCAACTGCAATAATTCCAAGATTTTTGGTCTCTTCAACAGCCATAGCCTTCTTCTTAAGCTCACGATTTTGCTCACGCATGTTCTCAATCTTAACATTTGTGATTTCGCCAAGCTCTAAAGCAAGTCCGATCGCCCTATTTGGCTCGTTTGAATGCACGTGCACCTTAACAAGTGAAAGGTCACCAATGCAGATAACGCTGTCGCCAAACTCCATAAGCTTTTCTCTAAGCCTGTCAATGTCAGCCTCAGTTGTCTTTTTGTGCATTTGAACAATCATATACTCAGTGCAGTATCCAAACTGAATATCTTCAAGTTTAGAGATGTCTGCAATCATATCATCAACAGTTTGAGTCTGTTTTTGGTCGTCAAAAATCATATCAAGGTTCTCTTCGCCCATAAGTGACTTGTAAAAACCTGTGAAAATAACGATAATTCCGCGTCCACCAGCGTCAACAACGCCCGCTTTTTTAAGAACAGGCAACATTTCTGGGGTCTGTTTAAGGATTTCCTCGCCAGCTTCCAGCACTTTTTTGAGGAAAACTTCAAAATCGTCGGTGCGTTTTGCAATGTTAACAGCGTTTTCCGCCATAACACGGATAACTGTTAAGATTGTGCCCTCTTTAGGCTTTGTAACTGCCTTGTAAGCAATGTTTGCACCCTCTTGCATAGCCTTTGCAAAAGTTTTTACGGTGATTTCGCTGTACTTTGCAGTAACAGAGCAGAAGCCCTTGAAAATCTGCGAAGTGATAACTCCGCTGTTTCCTCTAGCGCCCTTTAATGCGCCCTTAGCAAAAGCTGCGCTAAGCTCGTCCACATTAGCGCTTATACACTTGCCCACCTCACTCACGGCAGACTTCATTGTTAAAAACATATTCGTTCCTGTGTCACCATCTGGAACTGGGAACACGTTGAGCGAATCCACATATTTTTTATTTTGTTCTAAAAGGCTTGCTCCCGCAACAACCATTTTGCGGAATGCTACGCCATTTATAGCCTTAATCATCTTTTCTCCTAAACTCTAACTCCAACAACATGAACGTTGACAGAGTCCACTATCATTCCTGTAAAATTTTCAACGCTGTACTTAACCGACTTCTTTAACGACTCGGACACAGCTGATATAGAAACACCATATTTCATGATGCAGTAAACATCGATGAAGATGCGATTATCAATGTGACGAACTTTAACACCTTTGGAGTAGGACTCTTTGTTTAACAGTTCTCTCGCACTGTCCTTGAAGGTTTTGGATACAAGATCAACAACGCCATAGCAATCCAGAACGGCATAGCCTGCGACCACCCTAATTGCGTCGTCGCTAATCGAAATATTGCCATAGTAGTTATTTGTATCAACGGTCAAAATAAAAATCTCCTTCTAAGACAATTACATTTTACAATAAAGTAAAAAATTTTTCAAGCAAATTTGCCCTCTATTAAAATCTTTATTAAAATTATTACAAAAAAATTACAATTCGATACTTTTTGCAAATAAAAAAGATACACTCAAATTTTACAAAAAGTTTGCAAAATTGGTTGATTTTGGTTTCTCAGTATGATATAATTGCTTTTGCTAAAGAAGTCCATTAGGAGGTAATATATGTCAAGAGTATGCGAAATCTGCGGACGCGGAAAAATGTCAGGCAACAAAGTGAGCCATGCAGAAAACAAATCAAATAGAACTTTTGAACTTAACTTACAAGAAACAACCATTGATGTTAATGGAAAACCTACAAAAGTTAAGGCATGCACAAAATGCATTAAAACTGCTAGAAAAAGCAAGTAACATTATGTTTTAAAAAAGCGTCTTAGACGCTTTTTTTGCTATCTAAATGCTTGTCCCTTCACTGACAGTCCAAGCACTTGTCATTCTGAGGCGGACAGCCGACAGACTTCGTCCGTTTTTAAACTTCACCCTATCTTATGTGAATCACGACTCACTTTATATTTGTCATCCTGAGGCGGGCAGCCGAAGGATCTATTGAATTTACTCTAAGTTTAAATGTTATCCAATAGATTCTT
>CAZQPZ010000085.1:0-3652 GCA_964595395.1 uncultured Lachnospiraceae bacterium
TCCAATATGGATGAGGGCAGCGCGGATATTGCATTCGCAGTGCTTACAAGTGACAAGGATAATGTTGACAGCGAAGTTAAAGATGTTTATAGAAATGCAGGCATCATTCATTTGCTTACAGTTTCTGGACTGCATATCACTTTCTTAACAACTGTCATTGCTTGGATTTTAAAGAAGTGCAGGGTGAACAGATATGTGAGCCTTGCAATCACTTTTGTGCTGCTTATGATTTATGCATACATTTGTGGCTTTGCGCCATCTGTTGTCAGAGCGATGATCATGGGGCTTATGCTTTCCATGGCGGGAAGTTTTGGCAAGTGGTATGACGGAGTGACTGCATTATCTTTAGCTGGAATTATAACGCTGCTTGTTTCTCCGCTGTCCGCGCTTGATGTTGGATTTTTGATGAGTTATGGTTGTGTTGGTGGAATTTTACTTTTGAATCGCCCATTTGCTTCGCTGCTAAGAAAATTCTTGCCGAGAAAAGTTAGCAACATCTTGTCAATCGCAATAGTTTCTCAAGTTGGGCTGTTGCCATTTATGGCTTCCTTCTTTTCAAGTTTTAATTTTCTCGGCTTCTTTGCAAACTTGATTGTTGTGCCAATATTCAGCGTTCTTTTCCCACTACTTATTTTGCTTGTTCTTCTTGTGATGATAATCCCGGCGGCTGGCCCAGTACTGAAACTTTGCCAGTGGGGCTTTGTTGGGATTGAAGAAATTGCCAAATTCTTTGCAAGCACAAGCCTCAAAATTGATTTAAAGCCTCTTGATCCAATTTTTACAGCGCTATTATTTATCACTATTTTTAGTGGAAGTTATTATCTGATGACAACCGCCTTTGTGAAGTGGACGATTGTTCTTGTTCTCACAATTGTGATGGCGCTTTACACAATGATAAAGCCTGAGCTCGGGTTTAGAGGGAGCTCTGTGAGTGTGTTTGGAAATTCTTATTCACGCACCTTAATAATGGAAAGCTCAAGTGGACAGATTGGCTGTGTGGGCGCTGACAAGGCAACGCTTAAATACTATCTTGCTACTGAAGGAATTGATAAAGTAGATTATGTTTTCTGGTCAGATGCAGATTCATATCTTCCTGCTGGCAGTCAAATCGTTCCGCAATCAGAGGGGCAGGCTGGCGATTTTAAATTTAAGATAAATGGAGATATTTATATTTTTGAGTTTGATGGGGTTAAAATTCTCTTTACAAACTTATCTAATTCAGTTTATAATGATAGTGTAATTAAAAACGCACTTGGCGAAGGCGGATTTAATTTTGTATACGCTGAAGATTTTGGCGAAAAGCAAGATTCGTCCACCTTCCATGCGAGCTTTTATGGCGGAGGAGATTACTCGTTTAAGAGAAGCGGCAGTTTTAAATATTCTTTTGCCAGCGGCAGAGTTTGGAGGCTTGATTGAAAACTTTAAAGAAAAGGCTTAATGAAGGACTTGCAAGAGTTTATTTGGTTGAAGGGGATGATTTCTATCTCTTCGACAAGGCTTTTTCAATGATTAAATCGGCTTGCAAAATCAGCATGGAAGATTTTAACATTAACATTTTTGATGATGAAAGTTTTACCATAGACAAGTTGTTTGCGGCAACTGAACTTCTTCCAATTATGGATGAGAAAAGGCTGGTTGTAATCAAGGGTGGCAAGCTTAGTGAAAGCGATAAAAAAAGGATGAATGAAATCCTTTTGCACATTCCAAAATCAACCGTTGTGCTTGTGCTTGACTATAACAAAAATTTTGAGTTTTTGAAAAAAGATTTTGTTTTTGTTGATGCTGGCAGAATGGACAGAGATATGGTTAAAAGGCTTGTGATGGCAAGTCTCGCAAAAGAGAAAATGACAATTGCAGAGGACGCGCTTATCACACTTATTGAAAGCTGCAATGGCTATCTTACTCGCATAATGAACGAGCTTACAAAGCTTAGTTGTTATGACATAGATTCAAGCGAAATAACAAAGCAAATGGTTGAAGAGCTTGTCACTAAAGATGTTGAATATTCAGTTTTTGAGCTAACCGAAGCGCTTGCAAAAAAGGATGGCGACAAAGCAATTAAACTTCTTAAAATTATGGAAAAAGATATGGGTGTTTTTGCACTTATTTCCAATCAGTTTAGGCGACTTTTCTACACCTCAATTTCTGATATGACAGACGGCGAGCTTGCGGCAATTTTGGGTGTTAAAGAGTATGCAATAAAAAAATCAAGAGAGCTTGCAAAAGGTTTTTCAAAAGCGCAGCTTAAAAAAATATCCTCACTTTTAGAGGAAATGGACTATGCCGTAAAGTCTGGCTTAGTGCTTCAAGGCAACGCACTGTATTTGCTTGTTTTTAACATAATTTATGTTTAAAGCGGCTTTTTTGCAAAAAAAACTGTTAAAAGGAAACAATTTTTGATATGTTTGGGAAAAAACCTAAAATAGGAATTGCCTTTGGTGGAGGAGGCGCAAGAGGATTTACGCATATTGGCGCGATAAAAGCTTTTGACGAATTTGGTTTAAAGTTTGATTTTATTGCGGGCACAAGTGCGGGCAGTGTTGTTGGTGCTGCCTATGCTTCTGGCAAAACTTGGAAAGAGATTTATGACATTGCAAAAAACATTAAAACAAAAGACATTCGCACAAGCCTTATCCCGCTTATGCCGTCAAAAACAGAGGGCATTGTAAGCCTTATGAAAAGTGCGGTTGGCGACATTAATATAGAGGACTTGCCAACAAAGTTTGCAGCTGTTGCAGTGGACATAAAGTCAACAAAAGAGGTGTGTATAACACACGGCAATCTTGCAAAAGCGGTGGCAGGATCTTGCTGCGTGCCAGGCGTGTTTATCCCAGTTGAGTTTAACGACATGCTGCTTTGTGATGGCGGCTTGCAAAACACAATTCCTGCTGACATTCCAAGATATTTTGGCTGTGATTATGTTGTGTGTGTGGACTGCAATAAGTCACGTACTTATGGCACAGATTCATCCAAAATGGTTGATGTTATTTCATGTTCAATAAGAATCCTCATGAAGTCCAACGCTGTTAAAGGCTATGTGAATTCAGACGTTGTTATTGCGCCTGAAACAAAGCGTTTTAAATCAACAAAAACAGAGGGCTTTGAAGAAATGGTGGAGGAAGGCTACAAGGCTGCAATTGATGTCATGCCTGAAATTATGGCGCTCTTTAAAAAGCGCAAACCTTTCTTAAAGAAAAAATATTCTTCCGAAAGCGAGATTGAGTTTGTATGACAAAATCCAAATTTAAAATTAAATATTCCAAAACTTCAATTATCATAAGAATTATTTTGTCGCTATTGCTGATAACGGCAATTTTTCTTGTTGTGGGATTTAGAGAGCCTATCTCAAGAAAAATTTATAACTGGGATGCAGCAATCGAAGGCGAGCCAGATTTTAGTGTGCATTTTATAGATGTTGGGCAGGGCGATGCCAGCTTAATTCAATTTGATGACGGCAAAACTATGCTTATTGACTGCGGGCCAAAGTCGGCGGCAAACGGCCTTGTAGAGTACATACAAAATCTTGGAATTAGCAGAATAGATTATTTTCTTGTAACGCATGCTGATGCTGATCATATTGGCAGCGGTGTGAGAATTTTCCAAAGTTTTGAAATAAAGAATTTCTATCGTCCAATGATGCTTTCGCGCTCTG
>CAZQPZ010000086.1:0-3633 GCA_964595395.1 uncultured Lachnospiraceae bacterium
TTCATCGGCGCCTAGTGCCAAGGCATCCCCTATATGCTCTTTGTAGCTTAATCATATTTATGGATTTCTTAGCATTTTCACTAATATTATCTAAGATAAAACTTTAAGATAACTTAATTGTTCAAAATTAATATTGAACTTAGCGTTAATTGAAATATGCAAATATTCGTATTACTCTATTAATAACAAACTTGAATTTGTCTATAACTCGTAAACTGATATTTGATATCTTTATACTGTTATGTAGTTGTCAAGGTTCTTCGTTGCCAGCCGTCATCAGACAGCCTTAAGTGAGGCAACATTGGTATACTATCACATCTTGATATTTCTTGTCAACAATTTTTTCAAAAAAATTTTAAAAATTTTTAACTTTTTTTTATTTTTTTTCAAATGCCGCCACAACCCCGCCGCGTGTTCGCTAAATAGCCTCCAAATACCCTTAATTCGACCTTATTTTGAACCAAATTTTATAAAAAATTTTTCACACTTTGCATGTTTTTTAGTATTAATCTTTTAATTATAAACGCCTAAAGCGATGTCATTCTGAAGATTGAGAGCCAAAAACCTAGAGGTTGTTTGTCATTCTGAGGGCAAAGCCGACAGACTTCGTCTGCTTTTAATATTAGGCTTGCGACTCACTTCGAATGTGTCATCCTGAAGCGTGAGCTGAAGGATCTATTGGACACACTTCGTGTGCTAAAATTAAAAAACAAATGTTATTCAATAGATTCTTCGGCTGTCCGCCTCAGAATGACAAGTACGGAGTAAGTCAATATTCCAGTAACAGACGAAGTCTGTCGGCTTACGCTTCAGAATGACAGTGCCTTAGGCACTTACTAGAATAAATCTAATAAAAAAAGCGAAGCAGTGCTTCGGATGGCAGTCGCGACAAAACCGCTTGTCGGTTTTCGTTTGGTCGCGAGAGGGCGAATGAACGCTAAGTGCGCAGCTTTTCGCTGAAAAGCGAAAACAAGCCTAACAGTTCAATTCGCCCGAAGGATGACAGCGGCTTAGCCGCTTCTATTAGTCTATATAATATATTATATAGTATATATAACATAATATAAGGCACAATCAAGAGCAAAAAAGAAGCCTCCATTTCTAGAGACTTCTTTTATTTAGTGATTAAGAAGTTGGCTTCCCACTTCCGCCTGATGATCCACCAGACGAGCCGCCGCTCTTTTGCTCAAGCGCCTTGAGCCTTGTTTCCATAGCG
This sequence comes from uncultured Lachnospiraceae bacterium, assembly GCA_964595395.1. GTDB lineage: Bacteria > Bacillota > Clostridia > Christensenellales > UBA1242 > Caccovivens. The sequence goes on from CAZQPZ010000086.1 coordinate 1,217, forward strand.
CTCATAGTGGCTCTATCTGCAGCTGAGTTATTGTTAAGTGTTGCAACCAAGTTGTTAATCTCGTCTGCCATATTCTTAGTGTTAGAAGCAATTTCTTGCTGTTTTGCAAGCTGAGAACTACGCATATCTTCAAGCTCTTTCTTCTCTCTATCTTCTTTACCCTTCTTAGTTTCGAAGAATTTTCTTCCACTCTCTGAATTAAGAGTTTCTTTAGAAACACCCAATCCTTCAGCAGCAGTTCTTAAGTTTTCCTTAACAGCATCAATTGCGCCAGAATCGCCAAGTTGCTTCCATGCTGAAGAAATTCCAGAAAGCTCTCCAAACGATTTTGCGGTTGTCTTTCCAAGATCAAGCATTGCTTGGCCTGCACCGGTAAGAACAGCTGAGCCTTTATTAATTCCAGTAACATTGCCATCTTTATCATAACTAACTGAGCCCTTCTTAACTTTGTCTGGATCTTGTCCAAAGATCTCCGAAACTTTTTGAGCACGTTTGTATTTGCGGTCAATAGAATTATTAACATGTTTTGCAAAACGATCTTTTGAGGCTTTTGTTGTGCCAAGTCCCAACTCACCTTTAAGTTGCATATTTGCAAGACCATCACCTGATTTTTCTTTTCTATCTTCGTAATTCTTAAGAATCGCCTTTCTTTCTTTTCTATCAACCATATTTAAATTTCTATAAGCCTGAGCCTTCGTTGTATCATCAGCACCATCAAATGTAGATACGTCATTTCTCTCACTATATCTATCCCATTTCTTAGCATCTTTTTTATTTTGTTTTGCAGCTTTCATTTCAGCATGAGAACCAAAACCTTTTTTAATTGCTTTATTATCGCGTCCGGCGGCAATTTTTCCGCCAATCTTTCCGCCAGCCCACTTAGCTCCAGCTCTCATTCCACCAACAAGTGGCTTTGCCATCTTCATTGCAGGAGAAGCAAGTTTCATTGTCCCAGTAAGTCCCTTCATTGCTGCAGAGGTAACATCTTTTCTAACAGCATCACCCGTTTCATTGGCATCTGTTCCGCCCACGAATTTAGAAACCATGGAAATGAACTTTTTAACAAGTGTAAGACCCGCTAGGCAGATGATCGTATTCATTATTGCGTCAACGAAAACATTATTAAAGAACGATATCGTATTGAAGAACGGCAGTATTACAAAGAATATATTCATGCCCACAATGGCACCAAATGCCATTAGGATGTCAGCCATAAACTGCTTACTCCAGCTTTTAAAGGCGTTGCCTTCGTCAAGCGGCATAATGCCGATAAGTGCTGGGAAGATAATAAACAAAGCAACAACTTGCAACAGTCTTGTAATAAGTCCAAAAACTATGTTTCCAAGCAAAGTTGCAATAAGCACAATGCCCGCAATTGCAAGGATCCAGTTAAATCCCCAAAGGTTATAGTAATACCACACAAGCCCAACGTTGAACTTGGAGAAACTTCTAACATTAATAAGTCCGCCAGCGAAAGTTGCGCTCATCCATGTGTATGTGTTCCACAAATTTCCTGCATCTTGAGTTGCCAGATACTCAACAGTTTTTCTGTATTCTGGTTTTAAAGTAAGATTGTTTGCAAAAGCAAAATCAATTTGAGTTGCAAGTTTTTCTCTAGGATCATCATTATCTGTAGTGTAGAAAACACCCATATTGTCCCAAGGACCTTTTTGGCTATCAAGCCTCCACTCATGTAAAGAATTCTCTTCTTTAACAACTCTGAAATAGTCCGTTCTAACACGACTGCAATTAAAAGCAGCAACCTTAAACATCATTCCTGAGAAAGTTGAAGTGTTGGTGTAAGCGCCCGCTCCAAAGTAGTCATATGAAGCATACGTCTCATAGCCATTGGAGTCTTTGCCAGATTCAAATTTTTTAACTGCATTATCCTCATAAATTTCTGCGATTACAGCAGAGGAAGAAGGTGAAGTTATTGTATCCAGCGCCTTCAATAATATTTGAGCAAGATACACACCAAATATAGCAACAATAGGCACTATCGCCATTGTGCCAAGGGCTTTTATCGAGCTCCCCACAATCTTGATTGGATTTGCTTTGTTTGCATCATAATTATAATGCGCTTTGATGATTGCAATTATTGTTGTGATTGTAAGAAGAATAATTCCAAAAATTACAAGCGACCAAAAAACTGTTGAAATTGCAGAGTATTCAGGGCCTGGATTGTCTATCCCCAAAATCCCCTTCAAGAACGAGATAATCATATCCCCTTCAACAGCTTTGCCGTCAACATAGTAAACATCAAGCCCAGCAAGCTTTCTGATTATCATTTGAAGCACATCCAAAAGCGAAGCAATAGAAGTATACAAGAAATACATAAACTGAGGGATAAAGGCAAACCAGCCGAGAACAAAATCTACGATTTTTTGAAACCAGCCGATTGCCGCGAGCATTGAAGT
>CAZQPZ010000087.1:0-3605 GCA_964595395.1 uncultured Lachnospiraceae bacterium
AAGCAGGTCTGCCACGCATGAAAGCTTATGGCAGATTTTTTGTTAAAAGGAAATAATTATGAAAAAGTTTAGAATTAAAGTTTACGCCCTTTCGGGCGTTAAAATCAACTTGAAAAAACAAGATTTATGATAAAATTAAAAAGGAGTAAATAAAAATGAAATTTAGAAATGATGCTTTTGAACAATTAGAAAATAGAGGGTTTGTTTTTCAAACCACACATTTAGAAGAAACTAAAAAATTATTAAAAGAAAAACCAATAACATTTCACATTGGAATTGATCCAACTGCAGACGACTTGCACATTGGTCACTTTTTTGGGCTTCAAATGGCAAGAATTTTGCAAGATTGTGGACATAGGTGTATTGTGCTTGTCGGCGGCGCCACTGCCCTGATTGGCGACCCAACAAACAAAAGCGATATGCGAAAAATACTCTCTAAAGAAGAAGTTGCAAGAAACGCAAGAGAGATCAGCGAAATAATTAAAAGATTTGTACGCACAGACGGAGACAATCCAGCAATTGTGGTTGACAATGCTGATTGGCTGAAGCCAATAACTTACATTGACTTTTTAAGAGAGGTTGGCTCTCACTTTAATGTTAAAGAAATGTTGGCAAAGGACCTTTACAAAAATCGATTAAAGCAAGGCGGATTAACTTTTATGGAAATGGGCTACATGCTTATGCAATCTTTTGACTTTGTTCATCTTAATGACAAATTTAATTGTGTATTGCAAATTGGCGGCTCTGACCAATGGGGCAACATTTGCGGCGGAGTTGAACTGTCAAGAAAAATGAAAGCTAAAGATGGCAAACAAAGACCACTCATGATGGGTCTCACCTGCCCACTTCTTACAAATGCAGATGGCGTTAAAATGGGCAAAACTGAAAAAGGCACTCTTTGGGTTTCCCGTGAAAAGACAAGTGCTTTTGAATTTTTTCAGCATTTTGTAAATTGTCTTGATGCTGATGTTGAAAGACTTCTCAGATTCTTTACGAAAATAGATGTTGAAGAAATTAAATCTCTATGCCAAAAAGATATTGTAAACGCAAAAAAACTTATGGCTTTTGAAGTAACAAAACTTGTTCATGGAGAGGAAGAAGCTTTAAAAGCTAAAGAAACAAGCGAAAATCTTTTTGCGAATGGCGGCATAAGTGAAAACATGCCAACTCAAGAAATTGAACTTCTTAATAACTTAAATGTAGTGGATTTTTTATCAAAATTAAACATTTTCTCATCAAAGTCTGAAATAAGAAGATTAATAGAACAAAAGGGAATTACTATTAACGACCAAAAAATAACAAATACAAACTTAGAATTAGACCTTTCCAAAAAAGAGTTTATCATCAAGAAAGGCAAAAAAACATTTTTAAGAGTAATAATAAAAAAGAGAGTTTAATCTCTCTTTTTTTATTTTTTACACTCTAGTACGAAATCTTTACTTACTGGCTCGGTGTTGGCCAAAATTTGACCTTTTCCTGCAGAATTTGGAGCAGCCTCTCCTGCAACAACTCTAAAAATGAGTTTCACAGGTTTATTGACATTAAACATATAACTTTGATCTACTGCCTCTTTCAGTTTTAGGAAACTTTCAGTGTCCTCAAGTCCTGCTGAGTTAACTTTTAATGTTGTCAACGATCTCCAGCGTCCTTTCTGCGAAATGGTTGTAGTGATTTTAGCCTCACCCTCTTGCCAGAATACTAATTGAACATCGTCAACATCGGTCATAAGCTGGATGTCAAAATACTTATCTTCCACTCGCTTATCTTCCATAAATTTAACCGTCATGGCATAATCCTCGCTACCCGCGGCAGTAATTTCCGAAAAAGAAGCTGCATTAATTTGATTTGCGTTTTCACATCCAGTGAGCAGTAGCGCAGCTAGCACTGGAAAAATTAAATATTTTAACTTTTTTAATATCCACTTCATAAAAACCCTCTTTCGCCATTATTGACAAAAGAGGATTTTCTAAACATGCTTAACTGATTTTTTTAATAAGCGCTTGGTTGGTCTTTTGAGTCTTTGTCATCAACCTCCGCCACAAGCACCTCTGTTGTGAGAAGTGTGCCTGCAACGCTTGCCGCATTCTGAAGCGCGCTTCTTGTCACCTTTGTTGGATCGATAATGCCGCTTTCAATCATATCCACATATTTGTTTGTGAGCGCATCATAGCCAAAAGCGTTTTTATCGATGTTTTCAAGCACTTTGTTTACAACAACGCCGCCGTCAACACCAGAGTTTTTAGCTATCTGGCGCACCGGAGCTTCCAACGCTTTTAATATAATTTCGGCTCCGGTTTTTTCATCGCCTACAAGCTTTGAAACAATTTTTTCAACCCTTGGTTTAACTTTAAGGAGCGCAACTCCGCCACCTGGGACAACACCTTCTTCACTTGCCGCTTTTGTTGCTGACAATGCATCTTCGATGCGAAGTTTCTTTTCCTTCATTTCAACTTCTGTTGGCGCGCCAACTTTAATAACAGCCACACCGCCAGCAAGACGAGCAAGACGGTCGGAAAGTTTTTCTCTTTCATATTCACTGCTCTCGCCCGCAAGGAGCGCTTTGATTTGTTTAACTCTTTCTTTAATTGCTTCCACATTGCCGCTGCCTTCAACGATTGTGGTGCTATCTTTGTCAACCTTCACGCTTCTTGCTCTGCCAAGCATGTCGATTGAAACATCTTTAAGTTCAATGCCAATTTCTTGAGAGATAACCTTTCCGCCTGTGAGAACAGCAATATCTTCAAGCATTGCCTTTCTCTTTTCGCCAAAGCTTGGTGCTTTAACCGCAACGCAAGTAAATGTTCCACGAAGCTTGTTAAGAATAAGTGTTGTAAGAGCTTCGCCTTCAACCTCGTCTGCGATAATTAGCAGTTTGCCGCCCATTTTAACGATTTCTTCAAGCACAGGAAGAATTTCTGCAATCTGTGAGATTTTTTTATCTGTAATCAGAATGAATGGATTGTCAAGTTCCGCAAGCATTTTTTCTGTGTTTGTAGACATATATGGAGAAAGATAGCCTCTGTCAAACTGCATTCCTTCCACAACAGAAAGCTCTGTTTTCATTGTTTGAGACTCTTCAACTGTGATAACGCCGTCTGCACCCACCTTTTCCATGGCGTCTGCAATAAGTTTGCCAACCTGCTCATCGCCAGCAGATATGCTTGCAACCTTTGCAATATCGCCCTTGCCGTCAACTGGTTTAGAAAGCTCTTGAAGTCCTTTAACAGCTTCTTCCACAGCCTTAAAAATTCCCTTCTTAAGAATAACTGGATTTGCGCCAGCTGCAAAGTTGCGCATGCCTTCATTTATGATTGCTTGAGCAAGCACAGCAGCAGTTGTTGTTCCATCGCCAGCAACATCGTTTGTTTTAATTGAAACTTCTTTAACAAGCTCTGCCCCCATATTTTCAAATGGATCAGCAAGCTCAATTTCTTTTGCAATTGTAACACCGTCATTTGTGATAAGCGGCGCGCCGAATTTCTTGTCCAGAACAACGTTTCTGCCCTTTGGTCCAAGCGTGATTTTTACAGTATCCGCAAGCTGGTTAATGCCTGCCTCTAAGGAATGTCTTGCTTCCTGTCCGTATTTAATCTGTTTACTCATAA
>CAZQPZ010000088.1:0-3598 GCA_964595395.1 uncultured Lachnospiraceae bacterium
ATTCTTCACTTGTCATTTTGCCAGTAAGCGCATGTTGCATTGGCACTTTAGCAAGTGAGCAAAGAGCACGCTGAGTGAGTTGCTCTTTTGACATTTCAAGTGAGAAAACTGCGCAGCTTTTGCCTGCTTTAACAGCTATGTTTGTAACAAGATTCATTGCAAAACTGGTTTTTCCCACAGAAGGACGGGCAGCAAGCAAAATAAGGTCAGAGTTTTGAAGTCCGTTTGTTATTGCGTCTATATCGCGATAGCCGGTTGGAAGCCCGCGAAGTGAAAGTGGATCTTTAGACACTTTGTCAAATTTATCAATAACCGCTTTAATTGCGCCGTTCGGTTTGCCCACATGCTCAAGCTGAGAGATTTCCTCTTTTTCAGAAATGCTGTAAACTTCGGCTTCAGCAAAAGTAAGCACGCCCTCTTTATCGTCATCAGAATAAGCTTTTTCAATAATGTTTTGTCCACCTTTGATAAGCATTCTTCTAACAGAGTTGGACTTAACAATGTCAACATAATATTTATAGTTGGCTGCCGATGGCACAACGTTTGAAAGGAAGTTTATGTAATCAACCCCGCCGATTGCATCAATTTTTCCTTCGCGCTCAAGCTCCTCCGTCATTGTAACGAAGTCGATTGGAGTGTTTTTCTGGAAAATCTTAAGCATGGCCGCAAAAATACTTTTATGGGCATCGCTATAAAAATCTTCACTTTTAAGTGTGGACATAATCTCGGTTTGGCACATGGAGTCAATAAGCAAACATCCAAGTGTAGCCTGCTCTGCATCAAGATTATGCGGCATCATTTTGTAATCTGGCATAATTTCTCCTTTTATTCGGAAAATGGGTCATCCTTAGGATTTTCTTCCTCTTTTTCTTTCTTCTTTTTATCAATAGTAGCACAAATAAAGTAAAATGGCAAATACATAGCTCCCGCAAGTACAACAATAACAATCATGTTAAGCCATTGTGGAACGCCATATACAATCATCACGGCAGAAATGACAAGCGCAATAAGCGCATAAACACCAATGAACCACATTGTTCTTTTAAGTTGTTTTTTCATTGGGCGTTTATCGTTTGCCATAACATGCCTCCTTAAATTTCTCCGCGCAAGATTTTTCCTTTCTCACGCATTCTCATTGTGTGGTCTAAGATGATTTTTCTGATTCTAATATTTTTTGGAGTTACTTCCAAAAGCTCATCATCAGCCAAGAATTCAATAGACTCTTCCAAGCTGAGGATTTTTGGTGGAGTAAGCCTTAACGCTTCGTCAGCACCTGAAGAACGGCAGTTTGAAAGATGTTTTTTCTTGCAAACGTTAACAACAATGTCTCCACCCTTAGGGTTTTGACCAACAACCATTCCGGCATACACTTTCACACCAGCGCCGATAAACAAATCTCCGCGCTCCTGTGCATTGAAAAGTCCGTAAACAATTGCTTCGCCATCTTCGTGAGCAATAAGTGAACCATACTCTCTGCGTTGGATCTCGCCCTTGTAAGGCTCGTAACTGTCAAAAATAGAGTTGATGATTCCCTCTCCGCGTGTATCTGTGAGAAGTTCACTCTTAAATCCAAATAGTCCTCTTGATGGAATAAGGAATTCCATTTTCATACGGTTGCCGTGTGGAATCATGCCTTGAAGTTCACCCTTTCTAACACCCATTTTGTTCATAACCGCACCAACGCAGTCTTCTGGAACATCAAGCAAAAGCTTGTCAATAGGCTCGCACTTAACGCCATTAATTTCCTTAATAAGCACTTTAGGCATAGATACTTGGAATTCATAGCCGTCACGTCTCATATTTTCAATTAGAATGGAAAGGTGCATTTCTCCTCTTCCGCGAACGATAAAGGAATCCGCTGTTGCTCCGTCTTGCACTTTAAGTGAAAGGTCCTTAACTGCTTCTTTGAAAAGTCTGTCTCTAATATGTCTGCTTGTAACAAACTTGCCCTCTGTTCCTGCAAGAGGAGAGTTATTAACCATGAATGTCATTTCAATGCTTGGCTCTGCAATTTTAACAAATTCAACTGGCTCTATTTTCTCTTCACCACAAATTGTGTCTCCAATGCTTACTTCTTCAAGTCCGGCAACGCAAACGATCTCTCCAACTGCTGCTTCTTTAACTGGCACACGTTTAAGTCCTTCAAAAACAAAAAGTGAAACAATTTTTGAGCGCTGTTTTTTATCCTTCTCAAAGTAGTTGCAAACAACAATGTTTTGTCCTTCTTTTACACTGCCTCTTGTGATTTTTCCAACAGCAAGTCTGCCAACATAATCGTTATGCTCAGCTGATGAAATAAGAAGCTGAAGTGGCTCTTGTTCGTTACCAACTGGAGCTGGAATATTTTTAAGAATTGTTTCAAAAAGTGGAGCAAGTGTTTCGCCCTGCTCTGTCGCTGAAAGTGAAGCTGTTCCTTTTTTAGCAGAGCAGAAAACAAATGGCGAGTTAAGTTGCTCTTCATTTGCATCAAGCTCTAAGAATAATTCAAGCACTTCATCAACAACTTCTTTTGGTCTAGCGTCTGGCTTGTCTATCTTATTCACAACCACAACAACCTTAAGGTTAAGCTCAAGCGCCTTTTGAAGCACAAAACGTGTTTGAGGCATAGGTCCTTCATAGGCGTCAACTAAAAGTAAAACGCCGTCAACCATTTTAAGCACTCTTTCAACTTCCCCGCCAAAGTCTGCGTGGCCTGGTGTGTCGATGATGTTGATTTTAACGTCATTATAAACGCAAGAGGTGTTCTTTGCGAGTATTGTGATACCTCTTTCTCTTTCAAGGGCGTTGCTGTCCATAACTCTATCTTCAACCACTTGGTTTTCACGGAACACATTGCCCTGTTTAAGCATTTCGTTAACCAGTGAAGTTTTGCCATGGTCAACGTGCGCGATAATCGCTACATTTCTAATCTTGTCATTTGTCATACCAATTTATTGTCCTTTTAACGCTATAGTATATCACAAAATTTTTATTTTTCAATAAGAAAACACTGATTTTATCAGTGTTTTCTTGCGTATCTAAAGAAAATACTCAATTTATCAGTGTTCTCTTGCAAAACTAAACAAAAGAGAGATTATCTCTCCTTTTTATTTTCCTTTTTTGTTTTCTTAGACTTATCTATAATGAAAACTATCATTAAACTTATCGCAACTCCCGCAACAACTCCGCCAAGCACAACCAAATACCACCAACCTCTGTCTGCATTGACAGTTTTAAGTGCCACTGTTTTACCATCGCTAAGTTTGTCAAGTGGGCTTCTCCACACATGATGATAGTAGCCGTCAGCGCTTATAACTTCATCAGCATTTGAGTGAATGCGCTTGTGAACTGTCACATAATCATAGCAGAAACTAAGAGTGCTAAGCCCTGAGATTAGCTCCTCACTGAAATGTGCTTTTTGTGCGTCTTCAATTATTCCAGCATACACATCTCCAAGCGTGCCTTCTCCAACGCTTTGGCTGAAAACAAATTCTCCCTCAGACCTATCTATGTTCAAAAACAAGTTGCCGTCATCTTCCTCTTCATCGTCATCTGAAGAAGGATGATAATATTTCCATGCGGCGTAAGAGTTAAACTTAAAAGAAAATTCCACTCTGTC
>CAZQPZ010000089.1:0-3485 GCA_964595395.1 uncultured Lachnospiraceae bacterium
ACAATCTTAATGGTGCCTCCAGAAATGAAGTTTTGGATACATCAAGCGTAATTAGCGAGTTTAAAATTTTACAGGGCCAAGAATTCCCAGTTAAGATTAATGCTTCAACTGCAAAAGTGACAAAAGATATTGCATCACCAATTAATAAGGGTTATCAGCAAATCACAGTAACTCTTAAATCTCTTTCAAGTTTATCTCAAAATTATGTTGATGCCTATGCTTCTTCTGGTCAATTAAAAAATATTCAATATAGAAGCCTCAGCATTACTTTTGAAATCAGCAAAAAAACAGGCAAGATTGCAAAAATTACAAAAAATGAAGAACTTACTGCAACTGCAGTTGGCGTTCCTGTGCTTGGCACAGTCGGGCTTACCTCAATTATCACAACTAACCAGTATTTTTCAAGCATGAATACAAATGTAATTGTTAAGGATAGCTTGTAGTTAAAATATCACATAGGGCATACAATATTTAAATCAAATGAAAGCAAGAAAAATTAGATATTTAATATTAACATTGATGCTTGTCATCCTATGCGGCGCATACGTTGGGATGAGTTTTTTGTCGCCTTCCACAATGAATGCAAGCGGACAGTTTCCAGATGACGGCAGCAATGTGGACGAGCCTGCAGGCGATGATGAATTTTTTGACTATGATAATGACGACCTTTATGCAAGTGGCGATGCTACTACAGAAATCCCTTCAGATGCAATTGGGCTTGTTAATTATGCAATCAACATCTATAACAATGGCAAGGGAAGCCAGGCATCATTAAAATATACTATTAAAAATAGTGCCACATATCTTGGTATAAATGCAAGCATTACTCAGTATGCTATTGGCAGCACAACAAGAAATGAAACAGAAAATTTGGAAGAAGTTTACTTTTACTATGATAACAGAGAAACCGGGGCAATGATTACAAAGCTTTTGGTTGATAATCATCTTTTGAAAGAAGGTTATAGAGCAGTTAATGTTGATACTGCCAATGACACCTTTGTTGTTACAGAAACCAAAGTTGCTGATTTTAATAATAAAACTTATGATCTTTCAGTTGCCACTCAAAAAGAATACACAGTGAAAGATGGAGTTGATAGACACGTTGCAATTTATTCAATGGAATTCCCACTTGAAATTAGCAAAAATACAGTTGACATCATAAAATTTGATGAAAGAAGCGAAAAGAATTTTACTACAGTTAAGCTTTCATACAAGCTTGCAAAGCTTCCAGAAAACTTTAATTTATATTACAACAGAAATTCAGCTTTAGAGGCTGTAACCTATACTAGCTACACATTTACTTTTAGAATCAGCAAGAAAACTGGCAAGCTTGATAAAATTGTTAGAGAAGAAGAGTTTGTAAGTTACGCGCTTAGTGGATCTGTTCAAATTAACTCAAAAGCAACTTTCGAACAAAAGTTTACTACTATGAATAGTCCTGTTGAAGTAAAAAAAGTTTACGCATAAAGAAATGAAAGCAAGAAGAATTAAATATATTTTAGTTTTATCGTTCTTAATCGTCCTGTTTGGCATTTACATCGGGATGATTTTCTTTAATGAGCCCAAAAATACGACTGATGGGGACACAATTAACATATCAGACAAATTTGATAATGAAAAAGAAGATTTATCCTATCTCGACAATGATGATTATGGGCTGGAAAGCGTACCAGAAAAACCTAGCGATGCTTTGGGAATTATAAACTATGCGCTTAACATATACAATAACGGCAAGGGGAGCGCTTCAACCTTTAAGCAAACGCTTGATATAAAAGCTGCTTTTGGGGAGCTTTCAGGCACTGGGAATCAGTGGGCAGAAGGAACAATTTTAAGATGTGGAAGCAAAAGTTTAGAGGAAACAAAATATACATATGGAAACTTTGATCCATCATGGCTGGAGGGAATTGCTCTTCAATACAATGTGTTAAAAACTGGCTATCAGGCTATTAACGTGGACACAGAGCAAGACAAAGCCTATATATTACAAGTAGATGATGGCTCTGTAATTCTCAATTCAACAGATGTTAACTCTGCGCTTGAAGATGTTAAAATCATCTATTCAATGGAATTTCCACTTGCAATTAACTCCAACAACGTTAATATAAAAAAGTTTGATTCAAGATCGAATAAAAGTTATAATATAATAACTATTTCGTATAAATTAGAGAAGCTTCCACAAAATGTGCTTGATTATTACAGCGCAAACACAAAATTCCGAAATGTGAAGTTTACAAGTTATGAGTTTACTTTTATGATTTCAAAGAAAACTGGAAAACTTGCAAGAATGATAAGAACGGAAACTTTCAACAGTCGTGGGAATGGCGCAGCAAGCAATCTTAAGATGGTTACAAAATCTGTTTATCAGCAAGACTTTTCAGCTATGGATGAAGTGGTTGATGTGAGAGAGCCGTACAAGAATTATTTGTAGAAAAAAACGATTGCAATTTGCAATCGTTTTATGTTATTACAAGAAGCGAAAGTTTGCTTGCAAGGGCTTTCGCGCCGCAGTCTAAAAACACAAGAAAGTGCAAATTAAAGTTTAAACTTTAATTTACTGAAGCGATAGCTTTAAAAAAAAGACTTACAAATGTAAGTCTTTTTTTACTTTCGCAGTGTTACTTTGTTTTCTTATCTTCTTTTTTAGCTTCATCTTTGTAAACAACTTCAACTTTAACTTTTTTCACGTCAACTTTTTCTTCAGCCTTAACTTCTTCAGTTTTTGGAGCTGTTTTTCTTTCAACTGCCCAAGCCAAGAAATAGGTGATTGCGCTAAGCACAATTGCACAGCCAAGTGAAAGCAGGATAATGTAAAGCTCACTTGAATTAAAGATTCCGAAAGCTGCAAAGATGCAAGCAAACCACATGAAGTAAGTGATCATTGGAATAATCAAGACAAACAGCACTTTGACAAATGTGTGTTTGTAATCGAAGCGTATTCTAAATGTGTGGAACACAACTGCGATTGTGAGAATTGAAAATACAATTCCAAGGACAAAAGTTATAAGTTGAAAAGATGTAAGATATGCAATATTCATTATTTCCCTCCATATTTAGTTAAATTATAACACATTATGAATATTTTGTCAATATGAATTTTTGAATTAAAATTGTTTGTTAACATTTTTTCAATGTTGTATAATAATATCGTGAGCAAAAAGAAGAGAAATATTATCTTAATCAGTGTTTTGGTGGCAGTTGTGCTTATTGTAACCGCCAGTCTTTTGCTTGTTTTTTTGCTTAAGCCTAAGCCTGCTAGTGCAGTTGAAGTGGCTGCCTACGACCATCAAGTTTTTGTTAAAACAGAAGCTCTGGAAGAAAACCGCACTTATAGATTTAAGTTTGAGTGTGAAGGCGAGGCTAAAGAATTTAACAGCTCTTCAAACATTTTTGAAATAACCGATCTTTTGTGGGAGGATGAGTTGCATCTTGGCAAAGAGTACAAGGTTTCAGTTTGTCAGATTGAGCCAAGCGGAGTGCTTGCAGGC
>CAZQPZ010000090.1:0-3396 GCA_964595395.1 uncultured Lachnospiraceae bacterium
CATCACACACTCCATCTACATAGGAGGAGCCATCAAATTTTAAATTATTGCTGAGTTTAAAATTATCAAAGAAATAAGCATTCAAAGCCCAGACATCAATCAAGCAGTTGTTAAAGAAGAGCTTTGCGCAGGCGATCAAGGCATAATTTTTGGCTATGCAACTAATGAAACGCCTGAGTTTATGCCTTTGCCAATCATGATTGCGCACAAACTGATGATGCAGTATGAAAAATTTAGAAGAAGTGTCAATAACTTTTTCGCGGACGCTAAAAGTCAAGTAAGCGTGGAGTATGAGAACGCTAAACCTGTTTCAATTGACACTGTTCTTATAAGCGTTTCGCATAGCGAGGATATTTCAAACGCAGATATTAAAAAAGCCATTATGAAAAATGTAATTAAGCCGGTGCTTAAAGAGTACGAGGAATTTGCGAGCGAAAACACAAAATATCTCATCAATCCCAGTGGCAAATTTACAATTTGGGGCAGTTTTGGTGACAGCGGATGCGTGGGCAGAAAGATTGTTGTGGACACCTATGGTGGCGCTGCAAGAGTGGGCGGAGGCTGCTTTTCAAGCAAAAATGCAACCAAAGTGGATAGGTCTGCTGCCTACTATGCGCGATATGCTGCCAAGAATATTGTGGCACATGGGCTTAGTGACAGATGTGAAATTCAGGTTTCTTACGCGATTGGTGTGGCTCAGCCTCTTTCCATTAACATTGAATGCTTTGGCACAAACAAGGTGGAGATTAAAGAAATATATGCCTATCTTTCTTCAAACTTTGATTTCCGCCCAGCTAACATAATAAAAGAACTTGACCTTTTGAAACCAATTTATAAACAAACCGCCTGTTTCGGTCACTTTGGCAGGAAAGAATTCAGCTGGGAGAGGATCAAAGGTTAAATTTTAAGTTGACTTTTTAGCTACAATGTGATATGATCATTATATAAGGAGATAAGTTATGGAAGTTTTACCTGGAAGAGTTTATAAACATTTTAAGGGGAAATATAGCCTTGTTCTATATACATCGAAGCATTCTGATTCTACCGAGGATAATAAGATAATTTTAGTAAACTATTTTGGACTTGATACTAAAGAATTTTATTCTAGACCTATTGAAGATTTTGTTGAACAAAAGAAAAATGCTGATGGGGAAATGGTAGATAAATTTACACTTGCTTCTGATAAAGAGGTGAGCGAACTTGTTGCTTCCGGCAAGATAGGAGCAAGAGAGAAAAGTTTAATGGCGGTTTTTAACAAAAATCCTAATTCCATCTATCTAATTATTTAGTTGCCTCTAAATATAATTTAGAAAAACTGCCGTTAATGGCAGTTTTTTTGTTTGCTCATATGTGCATATATAAAAAATTTTTGCATAAATATGCAAAAAATGTTTGCTTTATTCAAAATCATGTGATATAATTGCTCCATACTTACTTGGAGGAAATATGCTGGACGCACTTAAAGAACTGGGATTGATAGATTCCCCAGATGGAAAACTTACTAAAGAAGAAGAAATCCTTTTATTACATATTTATAAATCTAAGCTTGAAGGAGTCTCACCAGAGCTTGTTGAAACTCAAGCTGAAATTAATAGTGGGAAACTCACTGATTACTGCCAACTTTTAAGCGATGAAGTTGCTCCTTTTTTTGCGGACGGATTTAATAAAGGCATTGAAAAAATCCATGCAAAGCTTGTAAAGAATAGGGCAGAGGACGGCTCTGAATATGTACTTAAGGCTTCAAGAAAACATGGTGAGCTTTGCGTTCGCATGAAACAAATTAAAAATGCGATAAATAATTCGCGTCAAGATTTGGAGCTCATGAAAGGCTGGCTTAGTGACGAAAAAGGATTTGAGGCTTTTTGTTCTTCACGCGACATTGCACCAAATGAATCGATGAAAACCATGCTTAAATCGGCTTATGAGGCAAAACAATCCGAATTTAACGCTGCAAAGGTTAGGGCACTTAATTTTTCTGTAGGTTTTCTTATTGCTGACGATGTCCAAACGGGTAGATTTGTTCCTCAGCTTGCAAGTTAAATGTTAAAAAATAGGGCTTTTTTGAGATAAAGAAAGCCTTGATTTTTATTATAAAAAAATAATAATTCTTTATAAAATCGCTTGACAAATAAGCTTAATATGTATAGAATATAAAAGTCGCAAATTGTGCGGACTGTTTTTTCTTTGTATTAGCCCCATAAAGAAGGAATGTGAGCGCATAGTAGCACAAATATTTCGGAGGATTAATTTTACATGAAAACTTACATGGCAAAACCGTCAGAAGTTGAAAGAAAATGGTATCTTATTGATGCAACAAACCTTCCACTTGGAAGACTTGCTTCTCAAGTTGCTGATATTTTGACGGGTAAAAATAAAACTATATACACACCACATGTTGACACTGGTGACTTTGTTATCGTTGTTAACAGTGATAAAATGGTGCTTACTGGAAAGAAACTTGAAAAGAAAACAATGGTTTGGCACACAGGCTACATCGGCGGACTTAAAGAAGTTAAATACGATAAGCTTATGGCTGAAAACTCTCCAAAAGCACTTGAGAAAGCTGTTAAAGGAATGCTTCCAAAAACAACTCTTGGAAGAAAACAGTTCACAAGACTTCACGTTTTCAAAGGCGCAGAGCACAACCATGATGCTCAAAAACCTGAACAAATCGCTGTAAAAGGAGTTAGAGAATAATGGCTGAAGAAAAGAAAGCAGTAAAAAAGGTTGTTGGACAATTCATTGCAACCGGAAGAAGAAAAAGCTCTGTAGCAAGAGTTAGAATGCAAGCTGGAAAGGGTGTTATCACAGTTAATGGTCGTGAAATCGGCGAATATCTTCAACGCGATACACTTCTCTTAGTTGCTCTTCAACCACTTGAACTTACAGAAACAAAAGATAAGTTTGACATCACAATCATCTGTGACGGTGGTGGAATTTCTGGACAGGCTGGTGCAATTTGCCACGGCATTGCAAGAGCTCTTGTTAAAGCAAATGAAACATACAAACCAGAACTTAAAGCAGCTGGCTTCTTAACTAGAGATCCAAGAATGAAAGAAAGAAAGAAATACGGTCTCAAGAAAGCTAGAAAAGCTCCACAATTTAGTAAACGTTAAAAATTTAAAAATAGACCACTTCTGGTCTATTTTTTCACTTTTTGGATATGATTTTTTGGAGGGAATATGACCTACGACATCATTATTGTTGGCGGCGGCCCAGCAGGACTGACTGCTGCAATTTACGCACAAAGAGCAAACAAAAAAGTGCTTGTTATCGAGCGCGCTCTTTTTGGCGGTCAGGTTGCAACGCTTGGGACAATAGAAAATTATCCTGGTTTTTCATCAATCCAAGGCATGCAGCTCGCTGACATATTGTATTCACAAGCTAAAGGTTTAG
>CAZQPZ010000091.1:0-3378 GCA_964595395.1 uncultured Lachnospiraceae bacterium
GAGAAGCGCGATGTATGCTGTTCTGTTTGGATCGTATTCAATTCCAACAACTTTAGCTGGAATGTTGTCCTTGTTACGTTTGAAATCGATAATTCTGTATTTTTGTCTGTTTCCGCCACCTTGATGACGAACAGTGATTCTGCCCTGAGCATTTCTTCCGGCATTTTTCTTTTTAACTGCAAGGAGAGATTTTTCAGGCGTTTTCTTTGTTACTTCGTCAAATACAAGTGAAGAATAGAATCTTCTTCCGGCTGACGTTGGTTTTGATTTATTAATAGCCATTTTATCCTCCTCTAATTATGACAAGCTCTCGAAGTAAGCAATAGGTTTAGACTCTTGAGTCAATGTAACGATAGCTTTTTTAAAATCGCTTGTTTTACCCACTGTTCTTCCGGCTTTTGTGTTTTGAACTTTTTTGTGTCCTTTAACAACCATTGTGTTAACTTTTTCTACTTCCACTCCAAAAATTGATTCAACAGCTTTTTTGATTTCAATTTTAGTTGCTCTTTTGTCAACAACGAAAGAATAAACTTTCGCTTGGATTCCAGCATAACTTTTTTCAGTTAAGAGTGGTTTTTTAATGATTTGATAAGCTTCCATTATTCTGCGTAAGCCTCCTCTATTGATTTTATAGCGGCAGAAGTGAGAAGAACATTTTTGTTTGCAACAACTTCATAAGTTGAAAGTGTTCTAACATCTTCTGTTGTGAGAGACTTAATGTTTGCCGAAGCACGAAGAGTGCTTTCAGAGTTCTCTTTGCCAACAACAAGTGTTTTTCCAGTAAGTCCAAAGGCTTTAAGGAAAGCATTTGCTTCTTTTGTCTTACCACTTGCAATTTCAAAGTTTTTAAGAACAACGATTTGCCCAAGTTCAAGTTTTCTTGAAAGTGCAGTGAGAAGTGCAAGTCTCTTTGCGGTTTTATTCATTTTCTTTGAAAAATCTCTTGGTTTTGGTGCGAAAACAACTCCGCCACCAGTATATTCAGGAGATTTTGTTGAGCCGTGACGAGCACGACCTGTTTTCTTTTGTCTCCAAGGCTTCTTAGCATGGCCTCTAACTTCACTTCTTGTAAGGGTTGATTTATTTCCCTGTCTTTGATTAGCTTCGTAATTAACTACAGCTTCGTGAATGAGAGGTTCATTATAAGGAAGTGCAAAAAGTTCGTCATTAAGTTCGATTTCGCCAACAACCTTAGCAGACATGTCGTAAACTTTAACTTTAGCCATTTTTACTCTCCTTTAATTGCCTCGCGGATAGTTACAACTGAGCCCTTAGGTCCAGGAACGCATCCTTTGACAAGCAGAACATTGCGCTCTGCATCGACTTTAACTATTTCAAGATTTTGAATTGTAACTCTTTCGCATCCATAGTGTCCCGGCATATGTTTGTTTTTGAACACTCTTGATGGAGTAGAGTTAGCGCCCATAGAACCAACTTCTCTGTGAACAGGACCAGTTCCGTGAGTCATTTTAAGGCGGTGATTATTCCATCTTTGGATAACACCAGTAAATCCTCTACCTCTTGTAACACCGATTGCATCAACCTTGTCACCTTCAGCGAAGATTCCGCAGTCAATTGTTTGACCAACTGTGTAATCTGCGGCATTTTCAAACTTGAGTTCTCTCATGATTCTGCATGGTTCAACACCAGCCTTTTTGTAAACTCCAAGTTTTGGTTTGTTAAGGCGTTGTTCTTTCTGTTTGTCGAAAGCAACAACGACTGCCTGATAACCATCTTTTTCCTGAGACTTAACTTGAACAACGCTGCAAGGACCAGCTTCAATTACAGTTACAGGAATAACAGTTCCGTTGGAACTAAACACTTGGGTCATTCCAAGTTTTTTACCTAGTATAGCTTTTTTCACGAAGTGCCTCCTTACAGTTTAATTTGAATGTCCACACCTGCAGGAAGGTCGAGCTTCATCATTGCATCGACAACCTTTGTTGATGGACTGATAATGTCAATAAGTCTTTTGTGAGTCTTAGACTCAAATTGTTCACGACTGTCCTTGTGTTTGTGTGGTGAACGAATAACGGTTACGATTTCTCTATCCGTTGGAAGTGGGATTGGACCAGCAACCTTAGCGCCGTTCTTCTCTGCAGCAAGGATGATTCTTTTGCAAGCTTCATCGATGAGTGAGTGTTCAAACGCTTTAAGTTTGATCCTGATTTTCTTTGTTGCCATTGTTTTTCCTCCTAGTTTTGGCTATAACTGCCTTATTGCCACTTGCTTTGAAACTCTCGAACACGGAGCCGTGTGTTTCATGCTGCTGAGCAAAATAAAATGTGGTTAAGGTCAGCCCGCTCGTGGTCTCGCCACGAACTTGTCCACCTAAGTTCTCTTTGATTGCCGGTAACCAAAGTAACCTCAAGTTTCAACCCATAATTCACAGCTTAATTAGTATATAATAATAGGCCATTTATGTCAAGTGTTTTTATAAGAAAAAATAAATATTTTTGAAAGAAAAAAACTAGGTTACTCGCCTAGTTTTATATCCTCTTCACTATTTAAATTTTTCTCATTTTCACTATCTAAATTAAATCTTGAATCTAGTATCCCACTTATTATTTCTTGCCTCTTTTTTACGTTTTCCATAATCTTTTCTTCGTCTATACCCTTCATCCTACTACGATGAATATAATCTTCAATTCTATGATTTTCAGTCATCTTAAAAAACTCAAGGGCGTTGGGATATTTAAACACGCATTCGTCTAATTCAACAAGCAACTTTTTCCCATCTGCGTAGTCACGCAAATTATAGCGGAATGTTGTTGCAGCTTCCAATTCTTCTCTTTGCCATAAGTTGCCATAGGCGTCCCTTGCCAATGGCATTTTGTCAACTATAATATCCGCCTTAGCATCATAGTATGATCCTGCAAATGGATATTCTGGGCTTAACCCTCCTTCTACATCTAAAAACTGATATGTGCCCATCTTTTCTCTTTGAACACGCAGATAGCCGCAGTTCCAAGAATAATCACACCAGAAAAAAGGACCAACTTCTTTCCCGTTTAAAAACTTAAGATAAATGCCATCCTCTCTTTTGATTTTTTCAATATCGCGCATTTCCATTCTTAAATTTGTATCTTCCATATTTTCCCCCACCAAATTCTACGATAATTTTAGCACATCTCTACAAAAAAATCAATATCTCTTGCACACAAAATTGTATTTAGGAATAAATACATATGAATTAAGGAGGGAGAATTAATGCCTTTTATTTGTAACGATAATACAAACGGATGTTTTAGCGGTCCATACTATCCGCGCCCAATATTTAATTGTTGCCAAGGTGGCTCTTGCGGAGGCGCAAACAATGTTGTAAATCCAACCCGCTCAGAAGAATGGGGATTTTTCATAAGTCCTACTTCCACGGTG
>CAZQPZ010000092.1:0-3370 GCA_964595395.1 uncultured Lachnospiraceae bacterium
CACTTTGTAAAGAGGTGGTTTTGCTGAATATACATAGCCGTTTTCAATAAGTGGCTTCATGTAGCGGAAGAAGAATGTCAGCAGAAGTATTCTAATGTGCGCGCCGTCAACGTCGGCATCGGTCATGGAAATAATTTTGTGATAACGAAGTTTCTTTAAATCAAACTCGTTGCCAATTCCTGCGCCGAAAGCTGTGATCATATTTTTGATTTCAGCGCTTTCCAAAACTTTGTGCAGTCTTGCTTTTTCAACGTTAAGAATTTTTCCGCGAAGTGGAAGGATGGCTTGGAAGCGCCTATCTCTGCCCTGCTTTGCAGTGCCTCCCGCAGAATCTCCCTCAACAAGATAGATTTCGCAAAACTCTGCATTCTTTTCAGTGCAGTCTGCAAGCTTTCCTGGAAGAGTTGTGCTTTCAAGAACAGATTTTCTTCTTGTAAGCTCTCTTGCATTTCTAGCAGCATCTCTTGCGCGCTGAGCATTTATGCTTTTCATGATAAGGTTTTTAGCTTCCATTGGATGCTCTTCCAAGTAGTCGCCAAAATGTTCAACCATAGCTTTGTAAACAATTGTTCTCATTTCGCTGTTGCCAAGCTTTGTTTTTGTTTGACCCTCAAACTGAGGATTTCTAAGTTTAACTGAGATAACAGCTGTGATTCCTTCACGGCAATCGTCACCAGTGAGTTTTTCTGTTTCTTTGATTATTTTGTTTTTAACAGCATAATCATTAACAATTTTTGTAAGGCCGTTTTTGAAGCCGTCAAGGTGCGTTCCGCCCTCTTCAGTGTTAATATTGTTTGCATATGCATTTATGATTTCATTGTAGCCATCATTAAACTGGAAGCAAACTTCAATTTCATTTTCAACATCGCCCTTTTCATTGCGGTTAAACTTGTTAAAGTAAACTGGCGCTGGAAGGATTGTTTCGCGATTCTTGTTAAGGAAATCAACAAACTCAACAATGCCGCCCTTAAACTCAAAAACTTCTTTTCTTTGCTTGCCTTCACGCTTATCTTCAAGCGAGATCACAAGTCCTTTGTTAAGGAAAGCAATTTCTCTAAATCTGTTTTTCATTGTGTCATAGTTAAACACAATTGTTTCAAAAATTTCATCGTCTGGCCAGAATGTGATTGTTGTTCCGCGTCTTTCTGTTTTGCCAACAATCTTAAGTGGAGAAACTGTTTTGCCGCGTGAAAATTCAATAACGTGATAAAGTCCATTCTGATAAACTTCAGCAACCATGCGGCTTGAAAGTGCGTTAACGCAGGATACACCAACGCCGTGAAGTCCGCCTGAGATTTTATAACCTTCGCCACCAAATTTTCCGCCGGCATGAAGTTTTGTGAGCACAACTTCAACTGCGCTTTTGCCCTCTTTAGGAATTATGCCTGTTGGAATTCCACGACCGTTATCTGCAACGCTGCAAGAGCCGTCCTCATTAATTGTAACATTAATCTCTGTGCAGTAACCAGCAAGCGCTTCGTCAATAGAGTTGTCAACAACCTCAGTCACAAGGTGGTGCAAGCCGTGCTCATCTGTTGAGCCGATATACATGCCCGGTCTCTTTCTAACTGGGTCAAGTCCCTCAAGAACCTGAATGTCACTTGCATCATACTTTACTGATTTTGAAAGCTCTTCAACTTCTGTCATGTTTTCCATGCTTCTCTCCTATTTTGCCCTATATTTATATATATTATATTATATAATATTATATATAGAAAAGCAAGCATTTTGTCCAAATTTCCCTATATTAATTTATCCGATAAATTACCCGAAAAATGGCAAATTATGGCAAAATACCCCCTTCTACGCCGTCAGAAAGGCATAATGCTGCAATTTTATCTTTTACAAAAGCAAAATTACTTGTTCTTCGCCCTTTTCCTTTTATCAACAAAGCTGAAGTTTTCATTTTTAAGCTTCACAAAATATGTTCTGTTTTCAATTTCAAGACTGCCTCGATAAAAAATCTTGGCGTGTCGCTGTTCATTCGAACCCACCTCAACATAGGTAATGTCATAGAAGTTGTAGCCAAGCAGATTTAAAAACGGGTTGATGTAATAAAGCGAGTTGTTGATATAAACAATGCCAATCATAATTAGTATTGCAACATAAATGCAAAAGGCGGAAACCAGCGACAAATCAAGCGGAATAGCAAAAAACACAAAAAGAGAAAAGTAGCCCAAAAAATGCTGGTCGGTAATGTTGTGTTTGCTTAAAATCCTTACCTCTTTCGCCTCATCATTATTAAGCTTAACATTCCATATAAGCCCAATCACACTTGCAATTAGCAGCAAAATGAGCGTGCTAAGATTTATTGTGTTAAGAACATTAAAAGAAAGGTTGTGGTTGAGAAGCTCCACCACAAGCTTTAACAGCACTAAAAAATACATGGGCATAAACGCGCTTATATACAAAAGAAGATTTTTCAAGAATTGCATAACGCTATTATTCCTAAAAAATCTTCTTCTTAAACTAATCAATAAATGTAAAAATTATCCTAACGATTTTTCCTGTTGCATTGCTCTTTTCACAATATCGATAATCTCAGGAATTTCTTTAACTCCGGACTTTCTTCCAAAATGAGCACCGTATGGAAGCTCGACAGGAATTGACTTTAAGGACTTGTTGTAAGCCTTAATATCCTCTATAGACCAAATATCATCATCTTTGTTAAAAATTGAATATCTGTTTTCGCAATGCGAGCTAGCCCAATCAAACTCATCATCCATTGGCATAAATGGAGCAAGGTAAAGGTAATAATCCGTGCAATTTTCAGGTTTCATGCGACCGCCCGCAACAGTGATAAGTGTTTTTGCACTAAGCTTGTTTTTCTTAAGATATTTTAAAATAAACAAAGTTCCAAGGCTGTGACAAACAAGCAAAGCATCTTTGTTAAAAGCGTCTTTAAACTTGTCCATTTCCTTTTCCCACGCCTCAAGCGTGATGTTTGGATGAAGCACAAACTTTGGCTCGTAAATATTGTAGCCCAGCTTAATTAAATCCTCTTTTAATTTAATTCCAAAGCAGGCGTCAAGATCGGCGCTCATACCGTGCAAAATGATTGCGTTTTTCATTCTTCTCTCTCCTTAACTATCATTTTATCATATTTGAAGAGACATTTCAACTCAAAAAATAAATTTCTCAAAAAAAGACCTTCCTATTTGAAAGGTCTTTTTGGCAAGGCTATCTTCCTCCGCAGCCGCCGCCTCCGCCGCCGCCACCGGAAGAACCTCCTCCGCCTCCGCCGCCGCCATGACCGCCACCGCCAGAGGATGAACGCACTCCCATGCTGCCCATTGAATGGCAAAGGCAACTGAAAGCAACAGCGCCCGCATAATCGCCATTTGCAAATTGAGGCTCTTTAACGTTAAGC
>CAZQPZ010000093.1:0-3356 GCA_964595395.1 uncultured Lachnospiraceae bacterium
TTATTGATAAATCGGCGGGCAAGAAAAGCCGCAAGGTTTTCGAGAGATTAGTTGAAAGAGGAATCGAAGGCTATGAAGTAGACGGGCTAGGCGAGTGCAACAACAAAAGTTATAAACTTATTGCAATTAAAAACAAAGGACTAAGTGAAGAGATTAAAAAATATCTTAACTAAGTAAGGAAGGAGAATAATTTGGCAAACCAAGGACTTAACAATCTTAAAACAATTCATAATCTGCAAAAAGAGGGAAGCATCTTAGAAACTCTTCGTGAAATTAGAGCGCTTCGCTCACAGCTTGACGAATTTGCAAAGAACGCTTTAGCGCAGCGTAAAGCAGCAGAGCTTAAGCAGCAAAAAGTAAGTGAAGCGCAGCAGAAAAAGGAAGAGGTTAAAGTAGAACCAGCTGAAGTAAAAAAGCCGGAAGTTTTTTCACAGCCTAAAACAGGAAATCAGCCTCAAACTAGCTTTAGGCGTTTTGATAATGCGCCAGCAGGTCCTTCTGGCAAAGCTAATCAGGACTTTAGAAGAAACAATAATAATCCTTCCGCTCGTCCTAATGGCGGGAATGGTCAAAGACCAGCTTTTAACAACAATAACAATAACAGACCTTTTGACCCTAACAGAAAGCCACCTTTTGGAAACAAACAAGGTGGTGGCAAGGGCGCAAACTTTGTTTCAACAAAGGTTAACAATTTCCGCTCTTTTGCTGGCAGTGAGCCAGAGCCAATGATCGCTCTTCCAGAGCGCAATTATGGAAATAAAAACAAATCTCCAAAGAAGAATCTTATTGATGAAAAAGCGCGTCCAGTGGGCAAGAAACCTAACGAAAGACGCGGCAGCATTATCACAATGAGCGATGACGGCTTTGAAGAAACAACAATGGGCTCAAGAAAACTTGCTAAACAAAACAAGAAAAAGCAAGAAACTATTGTTGCTCCAAAAATTACTCATGCTGTAATCTCATCTAAGGAAATAACCGTTAAAGAACTCAGTGAGAAAACTGGAAAACCAGTTGTTGAAATCGTTAAAAAGCTTATGATCCTTGGAATCATGGCAACCATTAACTCCAACATTGATTTTGACACTGCAGAGCTTGTTTGCAGCGAGTTTGGAATCACACTTGAACTTAAACTTGACAAAACTATGGAAGAAAAGCTTATTGATTTAAGCAGCGCAGATGACGGGGCTAATCTTGTTAAGCGTCCTCCAGTTGTCACAGTTATGGGTCACGTTGACCACGGAAAAACATCGCTTCTTGACGCATTCCGCAAGAGTAATGTTGTGGGAAGCGAAGCGGGTGGAATAACTCAAAAAATTGGTGCTTATCAAATCACATTTAATAACGAAAAAATCACTTTCATCGACACTCCAGGTCACGCAGCTTTCACACAAATGCGTGCACGCGGAGCAAAAGCAACAGACATTGCAATTTTGGTTGTTGCTGCTGATGATGGAATCATGCCTCAAACAGTTGAAGCCATCAATCATATTAAAGCAGCTGGCGTGCCAATGATTGTTGCAATCAACAAAATTGATAAACCAGAAGCTAACATAGACAAAGTTAAACAACAGCTTGCAGAGCATGACATTCTGCCAGAAGAGTGGGGCGGAAGCACTGTTGTTGTTCCAGTTTCTGCAAAAACAGGCAAGGGCATGGACGAATTAAAATCTATGATTCTGCTTGTTGCTGATATGGAAGAGCTTAAAGCAAATCCAAACCGCACTGCAACAGGTGTTATCTTGGAGGCAGAGCTTGATAAAAACCGCGGACCAGTTGCCACAGTTCTTGTTCAAAACGGAACACTTAAAGTGGGCGACAGCTTCCTTGCTGGAATCACTTATGGAAAGGTTAAAGCAATGTTTGACGAGCATGGTAAGTCTGTAAAAGCGGCAGCTCCATCAACTCCAATTTCAGTGCTTGGCTTCTATGAAGTGCCATCATCTGGAGACGAATTCTACGCAGTTAGCGAAAGCCTTTCAAAACAGGTTATTGAAGAGCGTATCGACAAGATCAAGAAAGAAAAAGCGCTTAAAACATCTGGTGTTAGCCTTGACGGCTTTATGGACAGAGTTCATGAAGGCTCGCTTAAAAACCTTAATGTTATTATCAAAGCCGACACTCAAGGCTCTGTTGAAGCACTTGTTTCAACACTTGCTCCAATCTCTAACGAGGAAGCAAAAGTTCATGTTGTTCATGCAGCTGCAGGTCCAGTTACTGAAAGCGACGTTGTGCTTGCTGAAACAACAAAATCAATCATCATTTCATTCAACCTCAAAGCGGGTGGCAAAGCTAAAATTCTTGCCGACAGAGAAAAGGTTGAAATTAAAGAATACAAAATCATCTATGAAGTTGTGGATGACATCACAAGAGCGATTAACGGCATGCTTTCAATCAAATATGAAGAGCAGTATATCGGTAACGCAGAAATCAGAATGGTATTCAAACTTTCAACAGCCGGAAAGGTTGCAGGCTGCATGATGAAAGATGGAAAAGCAACCAGAAACTGCATTGCCAAAGTTAAATGTGGCAATGAAGAAATCGGCTCTACAACCGTTGAAAGCCTTAAGATTGTTAAGGATGAAAAAGCGGAAGTTGTTAAGGGCTACGAATGCGGAATTAAACTTCGCGACAATATTGACTTCAAGGAAGACGACATCATCGAATTCTATATCAATGTTCCAGTTAATAGGGGGTAATCTATGCCTAGCAACAGAATAGACAGGGCTAATTCAAAGCTTCAAAAAGCGCTGCAAGAAATTATCTCATTCCACATGAATGACCCAAGAATAACAGCTTTCGTTGGCGTGAATGATGTTAAAGTTGCACCAGACTTCAGATATGCCAAAGTTAAAATAGCGCTCACAGACGGCGATTATTCTAAGGCGAATGAAGTTATTAAGGTGCTTAGAAAATCTCAAGGGTTTATAAAAGCAAAACTTGGCGAAATGCTTGACTTACCACATATGCCACAACTTGATTTTGTGTTTGACAATAACATGCAAAACGCAATCAGAGTTGAAGAACTTCTTAAAGGAATTGTTATCCCACCACTGGAAGAGGAGAATGAAGATGACGGAGACCCAGAAGAAAACTAAGTTTCAAAAAATTAAAGAAAAAATCGAGGCCGCAAAATCTATTGCGGTCTTTACTCATATAAGTGTAGACCCGGATGGACTAGGCTCTTTATTTGGCTTTGGACATTTCTTAGAAAAGCTAGGCAAGAAGACCCACTTGTTTGTAGACAGCAATATAACTCCAGTTGAAGCCAGATTTTATGATATCAGCAAAATTAAAACCGAATTCATTCCAGAAAATTACGACATTTTAATTATGGTTGATAATTCTTCAATCGCAAG
>CAZQPZ010000094.1:0-3325 GCA_964595395.1 uncultured Lachnospiraceae bacterium
CCTGCTTTTTAGAAGCCTCCTCTAGCGCCTTTTTCTGAGCCGATAAACTTTTGGCAAAAGCCTCCACTTCCCCTTTCGCGCTTCTAATGCTGCGCAAAAGCTCAAGTAGAGTTCCTTCTTTCTGTAAATCGTGAATGGTTTTAAGATTGTTTAATGTTTGACCAGCCAAATTATTGCTCCTTTAAAAATTTCATTTTTTCTTTTGTTTTTGTATTTTTATTTTTGCCTGCTATTAGGCCTTTTCTTGTACTTCCTTTTCCAAAGCGTCGATAATTTCTTCGGAAACATTGCACTTAAACGCCCTGTTTAAGGAGTGCTGCTTTTTAAGCTTATTAAAGCACTCATGACTTTTACAAATATATGCTCCGCGTCCGTTTTTCTTGCCCGTCAGGTCAAGACTGATATTGCCGTCCTTATCTTTGACAATGCGCACGAGTTCTCGCTTATCTTTTGAGGCGCGACACGCGACGCACATTCGCAGAATCTCCGTTTTACTCATATTTTTTATCCTTATTCTTCGTCCAGAGGTGCCAGCACTTCAAGGTCATCAAAGTTTTGGAAAGAGCTGTCGTCGCTAAGCTCGGTCAGTTCATATTCCGGAGTTTCAACCGTCTCAACTTTGGCAACTGAGCTTTCTGGTTTAACCTCAATCTTCCAGCCTGTAAGCCTTGCAGCAAGACGAACATTCTGTCCGCTCTTTCCGATTGCAAGTGAAAGTTTGTCGTCTGGAACGATAACGCGTGATGCGTTAAGGCTTTCGTTTGTTTCAACGCTTAATACTTTTGCTGGGCTAAGTGCGCGAGCAATGTATTCAAGTGGATCATCACTGTAAAGGATGAGGTCAATCTTTTCGCCATTGAGTTCTGAAACGATTGTGTTGATTCTGATTCCGTGATTTCCTACGCAAGCGCCGATTGGATCTAGATTAGCTTTTTCAGTATAAACAGCAACTTTAGATCTATTTCCTGGATCACGAGAAATGTTTTTAATGATAACATCGCCAGTTGCGATTTCTGGAATTTCAAGCTCGAACACTTTTCTTACAAAGCCGATGTTGCTTCTTGTAACTTGAATTTGAGGTCCGCGGAAAGAATCTTTAATCTTCTTAACATAAACTTTAATTCTCTGTCCGATTTCATACTTCTCGCCTGGGATTTGATCTGTTGGAAGCATGATTCCTTCAACATGAGAGCCACTGATTTGAACATAAACTGTGCCGTTGTCAATTCTCTTTACAACTGTTGTAAGAAGCTCATCCTCTTTCTCAGAGATTTCTGAAACAGCCATGTCACGCTCAAGCTCTTTAAGGCGTTGCATTACAACCTGTTTTGCTGTTTGAGCTGCAATACGTCCAAAGTCTTTTGTTGACTCCTCCGTTGCAACGGTGTCACCAAGTTTGAAAGATTTTTTGATAAGTCTTGCCTGGGCAAGTGAGATTTCCTTATCTGGATCTACAACTTCATCTACAATTGTTTTATAAGAGTAGATTTTGATTGTGTTCTTCTCTGGGCTGAGTTTAACGCTTGCAGATTTTGCCTCGCCATACATTTTTTTGTAAGCTGATGTAAGAGCAAACTCTAACGCTTCAATAAATTTTTCCTTGTCAATTTTCTTTTCTGTTTCCAAGTCATTAAGTGCTTGGAAGAAATCTTTGTTTATCATTGTTTTCTCCTTAAAAATGAATTACTGGCACAATATGTGCAATTTTATTTCTTAAAAGTTTTGTGCTGCCCTTTTCGTTTTCAATTTCAACTTGCTTCTCCGAATAAGTTTTCAGCACGCCTTTGAAATTCTTTTTTCCATCAATCTTTTGGAAGAGTGTGATTTCAATTTCCTTACCTAAATTGCGTTTGAAATCTCTCTCAGTTTTGATTGGCCTGTCGAGTCCCGGTGAACTAACCGACAAGATGTAAGGCTTGTCATCAGTTGGATTAAGCTCGTCTAAAATTGGGTCGATTATCTTGTGAATTTTTTCACAATCATCAATAGTGATGCCGTTGTCATTGTCTATTGTAAACACAAGATTCATGCCGGTCGACTCTTTTTGATAGGTTACTTCAACAAGTTCGTAACCCTCATTTTCAATCACAGGCCTAAGGCGCTCTTCGCAGATTTCTTTGACTTTTGCCAATTTTTCCTCCTTCTACAAAGAAAGTGAGCAATCGCTTGCTCACTCCCCATAATTTCTAGTCATTTAAAGTATAACATATTGTTCCCATAAAATCAAGGAAATTTCATATTTTTTTAATTAAACTTCGCTTAATTTTAGTAAAACTTTGGCAGTTGCGAAGGCGTCGTTATATGCTCTGTGCGCACCAGTAAGGTCAACACCCAGTGCGGCGGCAACTGTGGTAAGTTTTAAGTTATGTGTGTTAAGGCGACTGGAACGCGCAATCATGAAAACATCAAGGTTGTCATTATCAAACTTAACGCCCACTTTCTGCCCTGCTTTTCTTAAGAATTTATTATCGAAATCTGTGTTGTTATATCCGCAAATTATGCAGCCCTCACAGAAATCATAAAAATCTAAAATAACGTCTTCAATTTTTGGTGCATCCTCAACCATTTCATTTGTGATGTGGTTGATTTTTGTTGCGCTCTCAGGAATAGGATTTATAGGTTTAACGAAGCTAGCAAATTTCTTTGAAATCTTTCCTTTCTCAATTTTGATAGCTCCAATTTCAATAATTTCGTCAGTTTCAGAGTTAAGCCCTGATGTTTCAAGGTCATAAACAACAATATCGGCAGTTGCAATTGGCTCTTTATAAACTGGAGCTTTAACAAAAATGTTCTCTTGCGCGTGGTCAACATAATCTTCCACTTCAACAACTCTTTTGCGGTCTAATCTTACTGGCTCTTCTTCCTCAGGTGGAGTCAGCATTGTTGCATATGTCATTGCGTTTATGTAATAGGTCAGCTTGTCCCCCAGCCCCATTTTTAAATCGCCAAGGCAGAGAAATGGCATGCCGTCAGCAAGGCACTCACACTTCTTTTCATTGGTCTTGGAGCAGAAATAAACGCACTCCACACTTTTGCCATCATTAAGGTTAAAGGTGTAATAAATTTTCTCTTCGCCCTTTCTTTTTCCGCTTTTTGCAACAAATGTTTTCTTCTGCACACCCGAAATTGTGCCAAACAAAATAAGAGATGGTTTTGGCGCGGTGTTATTTTTGATAAGCTCTGGATTTGGCGCAAT
Source organism: uncultured Lachnospiraceae bacterium (assembly GCA_964595395.1). Lineage (GTDB taxonomy): Bacteria > Bacillota > Clostridia > Christensenellales > UBA1242 > Caccovivens. Next base: position 3,197 of record CAZQPZ010000094.1, read on the forward strand.
GTCCTTGCCAAACAATTTCTTAACAGGCGCAACTTCATATCTTAGCACCCTTTTTGGTGGGACTTTAATAGGCACAACAGGCACTTCGTCCGCAATATTAAAATTTTCATTTAAAATTGGATTGATTTC
>CAZQPZ010000095.1:0-3272 GCA_964595395.1 uncultured Lachnospiraceae bacterium
ACAGCCAGCACAAGCGCCAGGGAAGGCAAAATAGTTTTTCTCAAATTGCAAGCCTTTAACTGTGGATTTAGAGAATGGTGTTTTTGTGATAAGTGGAAGCTTATTAACTTTTTCAAGATTTGCTTTTTCTTTTTCAAGCACCTCTTTTGCATCTTTCATAATAATTGCTTTGCCAAGTGCTGGGCAGATTTCCTGACACAGTCCGCAGCCTGTGCAGTCCTCTGGCGAGATTTGAATGCGATAGTAGCCTTCCATGCCATATGCTTTCACAAATGGCACGTCTTTAGGCTCTTCTTTTACAAGAACTGCTTTAATAGCTCCGTGAGGGCAGGCAAGCACGCACTGTCCACACTGCAAGCATTTTTTAGGTTGCCACTCAGAAATCTTTTCTGCAATGGCGCGTTTCTCAAATTTTGCTGTGTCTGTTTGAATGCTGCCGTTAGGCGAAAATTGAGATACGGGGCGGTTATTAAAGTTTTCTGCAAACTTTGTTTTAACATCCTCAGCAGAAATTTTAATTTGCGATAATTTAACCTTTTTAACTGCATTTTTGCTTGCTTTTGCAGCTAAAATGTTGTTTTCAATAACTTTTTCGCCTTTGCGAGCAAAATTTACTTTAATTTCTTCAAATAATTTTTCTTCATAACCTTTCTTTAACTTTGTTGCTTCAAAGAGGGCAGTGGTCATGATTATGTTAATTTTTTCTTTCAGTCCAAACTCATTTGCTAGTCTGTGTCCGTTAATAACAAACACTTTTGCCTTCTTTTCAAGAAGCTCTTTTTTATATTCGTTAGGCAAGATCTTAGTAAGTTCATCTGGCTCAAACACGGTGTTGAAAATTACACTGCCGTTTTCTTTAAGCCCTTCAAGGCAGTGATATTTATGAACGAAGGAGAAGTTGTTTATCATGATGATGTCAGCTTCGCGACAGAGATAGGTGCTGTGAATTGGCTGATGCGAAATACGCATATGAGATATCGTCATGCTGCCAGATTTTTTGCTGTCATATTCAAAATAGCCTTGCACAAAACTGTCGTCTTTTTCACCTAAAATTTTTGTTATTGTTTTACTTGCTGAAACAGAGCCGTCAGAGCCCAGCCCAAAAATTTTAATTTCAGTTTGTGGGAGATTAAGTTTAACGTCTTTTACAGACAAGCTTTTTTTGCGAACATCGTCTGTTATGCCAACAGAAAAATCGTCTGTCATGTTCTCAAAATTGTCAAGCACTGCCATAGCTTCGCAAGGGGAGAACTCCTTGCCACCAAGCCCATATATTCCGCCAACAACTTCTACTAATTTTCCGCTGACTGCATTTTTAACGTCAAGGAAGAGTGGCTCTCTAGCGCCGCTTTCGCGTGTTCTGTCAAGCACAATAATTTTCTTAACATTTTTTGGAAGGCTAGCCAAAAATGCCTTTTCATCGAATGGGCGATAAACCCTTACTTTAATAAGTCCGCAGTCTTTTCGTTTATCTATGCACTCTAAAACAGCTTCACTGCCCGAGCCCATCATAACAACGACATTCTCGGCGTTTTTTGCACCAAAGTAGTCAAACTTATGATATTTTCTTCCTGTCAGCTTGCCAAATTCTTCAAAAGCCTTGTCAACTGCTGGAAGGGCGCTGTCATAAAGATATTCTCTAGCCTCTCTATTTTGGAAGAATACATCAGGGTTTTGCGCCGTGCCAAACTGCATTGGAGCAGCTGAAGAAAGAGGACTTTTATCAGGAAGGGCTTTAAGTGGGAAAAGCGCTTTAATTTCGTCCAGCGAAAGAGGGTCTATTTTGTGATATTCATGGCTTGTTCTAAACCCGTCAAAAAAATGAAGGACTGGAAGGCAAGCGCTATGCGCCCACATGTGAGCAATCATTGCCATGTCTTGAGCCTCTTGAACATTGGAAGAAGAAATCATGTTAAAGCCAGTCATTCTCACGCTCATAACATCTGAGTGGTCTCCAAAAATTGAAAGGGCGTGGGATGCAACACTTCGCGCTGCCACATGCATAACTGCAGGTAAACATTCGCCAGCAATTTTATACATGTTTGGAATCATGAGCAGTAGCCCTTGGCTTGATGTGAAAGTTGTGGCAAGTGCTCCGCCTATAAGTGCGCCATGCAGAGCGCCAGCAGCTCCCGCTTCTGACTGCATTTCAACTGTTGAAACTTTTCCGCCAAAAATGTTCACTTTACCTTCGCTTGCACTTTTTGAAGAAAACTCCGCCATAGGCGAAGATGGAGTGATTGGATATATTGGAATTATTTCGCTAAGCGCATATGCAACTTTGCCGACCGCGGTGTTAGCGTCAAGTGTTAATTTCATATTGTTAAACTCCTAATTAAGTTTATATAACTCAGTATAGCTCAAAAGCAAAAAAAATCAAAAGAAATGCTTGGAATTAAAGGAAGAAAAGTGTATAATTTCACTATGCAAAGGGTTTTAATTACAATTAATTACAACGGCAGTTTATTTTGGGGCTGGCAAAGGCAAAAATCGAAGCGCAGTGTGCAGGGAGAGATTGAAAATGCTCTTTCCGAGCTTCTAGGCAAAGAGACTTTAATTGTGGGCTCAAGCCGCACAGATGCGAACGTTCACGCACTTGGACAATGTGCTCACTTTGACTGCGACGATAGTTTCCCAGTCGAGAAATTCCCAGTTGCACTTAACTCACTTTTGCCAAATGACATTTTCATTAAAAGTGCAAAAAAAGTTAAATCAAATTTCAGTGCAAGATACAATGTTAAAAAGAAAACTTATGTTTATGCGCTGTCAGTCGGCGAGTATAATCCGCTTTATAACACTCTTTGCTGTTATACTAAATATGACTTAGATTTAGAAAAAGCTAAAAAATGTCTTGAGCTTTTTAAAGGCGTGCATAACTTTAAAGGCTTTTGCTCAAGCGGTGCACAAGTTAAAAACTTTGAGCGTGAAATAACGCAAGCAAAACTTACGAAGAAGAAAGATGTGCTTCTTTTCACTTTCACAGGCAATGGCTTCATACAACACATGGTGCGCATTCTTGTTGGAACGGTGGTGGATGTGGCGCGAGGTAAGCTTAGCCTTGAGGATGTTAAAGAGGCGTTAGAGAGTGGCGACAGGTCTAAAGCGGGCAAAACAATGCCTCCAGTTGGGCTGTATTTAAAAAAGATTTATACTAACTAGGAGATAAGAATGAAACTTACAAGCAAACAATTGCGTGAAGAATGGTTAAATTATTATAAAAACTTGGGTCACGAGTACATCGGGGCTGTTTCTCTTATTGGAGACGGATCAAC
>CAZQPZ010000096.1:0-3151 GCA_964595395.1 uncultured Lachnospiraceae bacterium
ATTGCATTGTGCCATATGTCCGTGGCAGAGAAAAATCGAGGAATCCAGAGAAAATATTAGAAGAAGTTAAAAATATCGTGCGTGAGGGCAAGTATAAAAAAATTACCTTGCTTGGTCAGAATGTAAACTCCTATGGCAAGGATTTAGAGCCACAAGTTTCGTTTGCTGAGCTTCTTAAAATGATAACAGCTGTTGAGGGCGATTTTAAAGTAACATTTATGACCTCTCATCCAAAAGACATAACAGACGAGCTTATTGCCGAGCTTGCAACAAACGATAAAATGCTTAAAGAACTTCATCTTCCTGCACAAAGCGGAAACAACAGAATTTTGAAACTTATGAACCGCTCTTACACTCGCGAGAAATATCTTGATATAATTAAAAAAGTAAAGGCGCAAATTCCAAACATCTCACTGACATCCGATTTTATAGTTGGTTTCCCAACAGAAACAGAAGATGAGTTTTTGGACACTATGAGCCTTGTGGAAGAAGTTAAATTTGCTGGCATTTTTGCATTCATGTATTCGCCTCGTGAGGGAACAGTGGCTGCAAAAATGGAAGATCAAATTCCAGAGGAAATTAAGCACGATAGAGTAAACAGATTATTAAAACTTGAAAAACAAATTCAAAAAGAGGCACACAAATGAATTTAACACCAATGCTTACGCAATATTTACAAATCAAGGAAAAGTATCCGGGAACGATACTTTTCTTTCGACTTGGCGATTTTTATGAAATGTTCTTTGAGGACGCCATTGAAGTAAGCAAGGCACTTGATTTAGTGCTGACTCAGCGCGCAGGAAACCCAATGTGCGGAGTGCCTTATCACGCCTGTGAAACTTATCTTCAAAAGCTTATTGCCATGAATTATAAAGTTGCAATTTGCGAGCAACTTACAGACCCTGTGCCAGGCAAAATGGTGGAGAGAGATGTTGTAAGAGTCATTACTCCTGGTACTGTTATTGAAGACATTATGCTTGACAACGGCAAGAACAACTATATCCTTTGTGCCTATAAAAATGGGGATAAGCTTGCTCTTAGCTATGCCGACATCACAACAGGTCTTTTTGAAGTTGAAGAAATTGAAAATAATCTTGAAAAAGGCTTTACAGACACTCTTTCACGCGTTGCGCCAAGCGAGGTAATCGGAAACGATGAAGCCTCAGAGTGCTATGAAAATCTTGACGTATATAAACTGGGCTCACTTCCTAAGCCTCAGCGCTATTACGACTGGGCTTTTAGAGGGGAAAGATGCAACGAAAACTTAAAGAAGCAGTTTGGCGAAAACTATCTTAAGGTTTATGAACTTGAGGACAAAAAGGCTGCCATGATTGCTGCAGGCGCACTTATTGAATATCTGTCCGAAACTCAAAAAAGACAAATTCAGTCCATTAAGCGCATTAAACTTGTTAAGAATGCGGACTATATGCAAATAGATTCCACAGCAAGACGCAATTTAGAGCTTGTGGAAACAATCCGTGAACGTAAACGCTACGGATCGCTCATTTGGCTTATGGACAGAACAAAAACAAGCATGGGTGCAAGAAAGCTGAGATACATTTTCGACCATCCGCTTCAGTTATCTGCCGTTATCAATGAAAGACTTGACAGGGTGGAAGAACTGTTTAAAAAAGCCGTTCTTCGCGACCAAATTGGCGAAAATCTTAACTCAATTGGGGACATTGAGCGTCTTGCCGGAAAGATTGGCTATGGCAACATCATGCCAAAAGAGCTTATTTCACTTAAGAATTCATTAAGAAATTTGCCAGAACTTAAAAAAGTGCTTGCTAAAAGCGAAAAATTATCAAAGCTCAATGACAAAATAGATGGCTTTGAGGATTTATACAATCTTCTTTCAAACGCAATTGCAAACGAGCCACCAACACTCTTAAGAGATGGCGGATATATAAAGAGCGGTTTTAACACCGAGCTTGACAGCCTTAGAAACATTAAATCAACTTCTAAACAGTGGCTGGCTCAACTTGAGGAAGAAGAAAGACAAAAAACAGGTATTAAAAGCCTTAAAATTATTTCTAACCGCGTGTATGGATACTTTATCGAGGTCAATAAGAAGGAACTTGACCGCGTGCCTTTATATTACAAGCGCAAGCAAACGGTTGCTAATAACGAGCGCTTTATCACCGAGGATTTAAAGCTTATTGAAGAAAAAATTCTTGGGGCAGATGAGAAGGCTATTAAATTAGAGTCAATCATCTATGATCAGTTAAAAACGCATTTGCAAACACTTATTGATCAGCTTCTTATAACCAGTGACGCTATAAGCGATATTGACGCAATCTATTCACTTGCTGAAACAGCGGCAAGAGGCAATTATTGCCGTCCAGAAATATCCGATGAAGTTAAGGAAATTTCAATTGTTGAGGGAAGACACCCAGTTGTTGAGTCATTTATTAAAAACTCTAGTTTTATTTCAAATGACACTCATCTTTCATCTCCAAATGACCAGATTATGATTATCACTGGTCCAAACATGGCGGGAAAGAGTACATACATGCGCCAAGTTGCCTTGATAACTTTCATGGCACACATTGGAAGTTTCGTGCCTGCAAAAGAGGCTAAAATTGCAATCACAGACCGCATTTTCACTCGCGTGGGCGCAAGTGATGACCTTGCATTTGGACAAAGTACATTTATGGTTGAAATGAGCGAAGTGGCTTCTATCTTAGCCAACGCAACAAAGAACAGCCTTGTAATCTTAGACGAGATTGGCAGGGGAACATCAACTTTTGACGGGCTTAGCATTGCTTGGGCGGTTGTTGAACATCTGGCAAATCATCTTCCAGCAAAAACTCTTTTTGCAACTCACTACCACGAGCTGACAGAGCTTGAAGGCAGTCTGCAAGGCGTTAAGAATTATAAGATTCTTGTTAAAGAGCTTGACGACGATGTTGTCTTTTTAAGAAAGATTGTGCGTGGTGGCGCTAATAAAAGCTTTGGTGTGGAAGTTGCCAGAATGGCCGGGCTTCCAAATGAAGTGCTAACGCGTGCAAAACAAATTTCAAGAAAGCTAGAGTCTGTAAATCAAAAGCTTGATATAAACGCTATTAAGGAAATGCCTATAGAGAAAAAAGAAAATAAAAGCAAGCAAGAGATATACAGAATTAGTAAAGATATTGATCCTAACAGACTT
>CAZQPZ010000097.1:0-3072 GCA_964595395.1 uncultured Lachnospiraceae bacterium
TATACTGCAACTTAAACCTGAGACATGTCCTTTAGTTTGAACATAATGATAAAGCTTTTGATTTGTGCATCTGACAATTGCATTTTCACTTTTGTTATTTAAAAGATAATGAATATTAAAAACTAAATCTTCTGCGGCTCCTGCATCATCAACAAATATTAAATTTTTTAACAGCTCTGTTTTATATAATTTGTTCCAAGTAAAGCCAAACAAGTGTTTGTCAGAAACAACTTCGCATAAAGCCTCGTTAATATTAAATTGTTTTATTATGTTGTTTTTATTTTTAAAATGTTGTTTGCTGCGCTTTTGAAACTTAAATCCACAAGCAGTAAATAAAGTGTTCTCATCATGCAAAGAAACAAGAGTAGAAATATAGTTAGGCTCCACCCAATCGTCACAATCAACAAAAATGAAAAATTCAGTGTCAAGATTTTTCATGCCGTTATTTCTTGTGGTTGAAACGCCGCTGTTAACAGCATTGTGGATCAAACTTATCCTTCCATCTTTTTTCATATACTCTTCGACAACATGAGCAGAATTGTCTTTAGAAGCATCGTTAACCACTAAGATTTTTAAGTTTTGATAATCTTGGCAAAGGAGCGAATCTAAGCACTGCGCGAGATACTTTTCGCCATTATACATGGGGATGATTATAGTAACTGATTTATCCATCTTTCTACCTTTTAGCATTTTGCATCCCTTTTATAAAGGAAGCATATTAGTTAAACTTTAAAATTTTTCTTGCAACGTTATAAATAGCTTTGCAAACTTTCATTCCAAACTTAGAGTTTGTTGAAGTTAGTCCTTCAATTTTATGTTTGCAGTCATGGCAAAGTTTTTCATCTGAATTTTTAAGATATTCCCACAACTCTTTCTTCTTAGCAAGAGACTCTTCGTCTCCCAGCTTAATTAAATAGATTGAGCAGATTGCCATCATTATGGAAATATAGTTTGTCATGTATTTGGCAAGAGGTTTGTTTTCTTTTGCAATTTCCTGTAGTTGATGAGCATCAATCATTATCTTTGTAACACGAATGTGTTGGTCTATCCTCTTCATGATTACGCTTTCATTTACAGATTGATCGGCTCTGCCGATAAAATATCTATAAAAGTTTTCGTCCATGTAGTAAACGGATTTTACATATGGAAGAGGCTTATATACAAAAACATTGTCCACATAGAAGGTGTGCTTAGGAAGCTCAAGTTTAATATATTTCAATAATTGTGTTCTATAAATTGCAGAATGCATTGCAAGAAATTGTGATTTTTTAAAGCCTTTAGCATCCTTAAAACTTGTCACTTTGTTTACTGGGAAAACATTTTTATAGTCGATAACGCGTTTCTTAGTGCCGTCAGAATATTCATAAACATAGTTGCAAACAATCATGTCCATTAAGTTATCATTTTTATGAAATTCCTTTATAGCAGCGAGTACATTTTTAAGCGCGCTTTCGTCTACCCAATCATCCGAGTCAACAACTTTATAATAGAGGCCTGTTGCATTTCTAATGCCTTGATTAACGCCTTCGCCGTGGCCACCGTTTTCTTGATGAATGGCTTTAATAATGCTAGGATAACGCTTTGCAAAATCATCCACTATCTGTGGTGTGTTATCTTTTGTTGATCCATCATCAACCAATATAATCTCAACGTCTTCCCCACCTACTAAAAGAGTATTAATGCAATGCTCCATATAGGCAGCAGAATTATAACATGGGACACAAAAACTTAAATATTTCATTACTTCACCCTATCTCAAATTTATTTGGCAAACGAGCAAAATATTAGCGAAATAAACGCAAATTTTGTCATTGCCCAGCCATTTTGAATGGTAAGGTTATTGTATCATACATCTTAAAAAAAACCAACTGAAATTGCAGCCTTTCGTTTGGCAATATCTCCTAATATTGTTATACTAAAGTAACCCTAGTTAAAGGAGAAATTTATGTTTGATTATTTAATTATAGGCTCTGGCCTTTATGGTGCGGTGTGCGCGCACGAACTAACCAAACAAGGCAAAAAGTGTTTGGTTGTTGAAAAGCGCAATCACATAGGCGGAAACATATACACTGAAAATGTTGAAGGAATTAATGTGCATAAGTATGGCGCGCATATTTTCCATACATCTAATAAACAAGTTTGGGATTATGTAAATCAGTTTGCCCAGTTTAACAACTATATTAACTGCCCAGTTGCAAGATATAAAAATGAGCTTTACAATCTGCCTTTTAACATGAACACATTCACAAAACTTTGGCCAGATGTTTTCACCCCAGAAGATGCCAAAAAACGCATTGAAGAAGAAAGAAAATCGGGCTATACTGAGAACCCTCAAAATTTGGAAGAACAAGCCATAAATCTTGTTGGGAAAACCATCTTTGAAAAGCTAATAAAAGGCTACACCGAAAAGCAGTGGGGCAAGAGTTGCAAAGACCTTCCCGCCTTTATCATTAAACGCCTGCCCGTTCGCTTCACTTTTGACAACAATTATTTTAACGACCGTTATCAAGGCATTCCAGAGGGTGGCTACACAAAGATGATTGAAAAAATGCTGGAAGGCAGTGAAGTAAGGCTCAACTGCGACTATTTTGAAAATAAAAATGAATTAGAAGGCCTCACAAAGAAAGTTATTTTTACTGGAGCAATAGACAGATACTATGATTATTGTTTTGGGCCACTTGAATACAGAAGCGTGCGTTTTGAAACCGAAACTTTGAGCCTAGAAAACTATCAAGGCAATGCGGTTGTAAACTACACTGATAGAGATGTTCCATACACCAGAATTATAGAACACAAACATTTTGAATTTACTAGCTCCCCTAAAACTGTTATCAGCAAGGAATATTCTTCTGAGTGGAAACTGGGTGATGAACCTTACTATCCAGTTAATGACGAAAAGAATAACAGCCTTTACCAAAAATATAAAGAGCTTGCGGACAAAGAAACAAATGTGTTCTTTGGCGGCAGACTGGGCGCATACAAATACTATGACATGCACATGGTCATATTAAGCGCATTAGAATTTATAAAAGGTTTAAAAGATTAAAAATTAATATTAAAAAAGCCCGACGA
>CAZQPZ010000098.1:0-3048 GCA_964595395.1 uncultured Lachnospiraceae bacterium
ACAAAAATAAAATTCACGATTTTCATGAAATTGAATTTTTTATATCTTTAATATGTTATTTTTAATTTGAAAATAATTAATCTCCATTTTGGAGACTCTGAAAAATTTTATTTTCAAAAAAGTTACAATAAAAAGAAAATAGTTGCGATTTTCGTAACTATATAGAATTTTATTTTTAAAAGTGTTATAAAGGAATTATGAAAAAGATAATATTTGCAGAAAGATTAAAACAGTTAAGAGAAAAGTCGGGGCTGTCGCAGAAAGAGCTAGCTGAAATTTTATGCGTGAAGCAATCTAGTATCTCTGCTTGGGAAAGGTGAGTTTGCAAGCTAAAGGTAGCTAATCTTATAAAAATTGCAATATATTTTGATGTATCTTGCAATTTTCTGGTGGGGCTTGATTAAATAATTTTGACTTTAAAGCCGAGTTGTGATAAAATTTAGGTATGTATAGTGAAATTTTCGCTGAGAGCGGCGAGTTTAAAAACTTTTTACAAACAGTTAAGAAAGGCACTCAGGCTCACAGCTATCTTCTTATAAGTAAGGACGGCTTTTCGGCAAAAGAAATGGCAACTCTTTTTGCTAAGGCTTTATTGTGCCCAGAGCTTTGCGAAACTTGCGAGCACTGCAAGAAGGTTGAGGCGTATGCTCATCCAGACGTGAAATATTATCCAGAGGGAGCAAAACTTCTTGTTGAGGACAGCAAGGCCATTGTTGATGAAAGCTACACGCGCCCAATTTATGCCGATAAAAAGATTTTCATTATTTCAAATTTTGAACTTGCAACTGAGGCGGCTCAAAACAAACTGCTTAAAACTTTGGAAGAGCCAAACGCCGCAGTATACTATATCTTAACCACTTCAAACATTGAAAAAGTGCTGCCAACAATAAGGTCCAGATGCAACAAGATTGAGCTTTCACTTGTGCCTCAAGATAAAATCAAAACCATTATTCGTGGCGATGAGGAAATTAAAAGCTTGGCTGTTGCGCTGGGCGGGGGATACATTTCAAAGTCATCAGAGCTTAGTAAGAAGCGCAACTTAGTTGAAATTGTAGAGCTTGCCTTTAGCCTTTTAAAAGATCTTAATTCCAGCAAAGAGGCTGTTAGGTGGGTTAAGAAAGTTATCGACCTTAAAGCTGACATTTCCCTTTTAATTGAAGTTTTATCTGTGATAATTGAAGACGCTCTGCTTATCAAAACAGATAAAAAGGCGGAAATAAGGCTGGCTCTTTACAGAGAAAAAGTGGAGGCGCTTGCAAGAGAGCTTTCAATCAAATGCCTTTCTTCGCTTTGCAGTGTGCTGAATAAAGCAGTGAGAGATTTGTCTTATTCCGTTAATCTTCCGCTTGTCGCGGACAACCTGGTTATGAACATTTTGGAGGTTAAATACTTATGCAAATAGAAGTTGTGGGAGCCCGCTTCAGACATGGGCTAAACACCTATTCTTTCAGCCCTAATGGTGGCAAATATCAACTCGGCGATCACGTTATTGTTGAAACTGAAAAGGGCAATGATATTGTTCGCATTGTTGAAGAAGAAAAACTTATCGACGCAAGCAGTTTGGAGGACTCACTTAAAAATGTGCTGAGAAAGGCGACCGATGAAGAAGTTAAGCGCGCCGACGAGAATGACAAAAAGGCGCAGTCTTTCCTTCCAGAAGTGCGCAAAATTGCATCTTCACTTGATCTTGAAATGAAGGTTATTTCAGTAGAGGCTAACTATGACTTTTCGCGCGTAACTGTGAATTTTACATCTGAGGGCAGAGTTGATTTTAGAGTGCTTGCAAAGCGCCTTGCGGAAAAATACAAAACGCGTGTTGAGCTTAGGCAGATTGGCCCTCGTGACGCTGTTCGACATATGGGCGGACTTGGCATTTGCGGAAAAGAGTGCTGCTGCAGTCAAGGCTTTGGCCAAAGCGACCATATTTCAATTAAAATGGCAAAAAATCAAAACCTATCGCTTAATCCAAACTCTATAAGCGGTGTTTGTGGCAAACTGCTATGTTGCCTTGCTTATGAAAACGAAACTTATGCCGAAGCGCTGAAAAGCATGCCTAAGGTGGGCACTATTGTTTCCACTAAAGACGGCAAAGGCAAGGTTATCTTTAACGACCTTTTAAACAGAAAGGTTAGCGTTAAGTTTGAGAGTGAAACTTCAAGTGAAATTAAAGAGTATGACGAAAAAGAAATTAAATTTGAGCGAAAATGAAAGGCTGGATGATTTGCAATGTGAGGGGCTGAGGATTGTACAAAATCCGCAGCTCTATTCTTTCACATCCGATTCTGTTGTGCTTGCAAACTTTATCAAAATTAAAAGGGGCGAGCAGGCTGTTGAAATTGGCTCGGGAAGCGGAGTGATTTCCATTCTTGCAACCAAAAAGACAAATGCCAAGTTTATCACTGGCTTTGAGCTTCAAAAAGAGCTTTTTGATATGAGCGAAAAGAGTTTGCAAATTAATGGCATTCAAAATGTGAAATTTATCAATGACGATGTGCGAAACTTTAAAAAGTATATTGCCGCTGGTAGCGCAGATGTTGTGTTTTCAAATCCACCATATAAAAAAGAGGGTGCGGCATCTAAGAACGAAAATCCAAGCAAGGCGATTGCTAGGCATGAAAAATCTCTGCCGCTTACTGACCTTGTGAAAGTGACAAGCCGCATATTGAAGTTTGGTGGCAGAGCGTATTTTGTGTATGACGCCGACCGCAGCTGTGAGATGATTGCTGAGCTTATAAAAGCTAGCCTACAACCTAAGAGTATGTTTTTCACTGAGAATGGGAAGGCCCAAGTGGTGCTGTTTGTTGTGGAAGCTGTTAAAGGTGGCAAGCCTGGTGTTAAGGTGCTGCCAAACCTCAGAACAAATGACGCTGACGGCAAATACATTGAAGAGATAAAAACTGGCGTGTGGAGTAAATAGGGCGGAGCGCTGAAAAAAAGCCTTTCCTTTGCGGGAAGGCTTTTTTTGCGCGCCCTTGCGCAACGCGCAAGGCGCAGGGCGCCGCGAAGCGGTGCCAGCGCTCCGCCCGTCTCTACATCACTCTACATAGG
>CAZQPZ010000099.1:0-3031 GCA_964595395.1 uncultured Lachnospiraceae bacterium
GTTCCGCCAGCTGAGATGCCAAGCACATAGTTTTGAGCGGTTGGAACTTCCGCCCCAATTTCCTTAACTTTAATTTCAGCACTTCTTAGCACATTGCTCTTTCTTGGAGAGCCATATCCACGCTTGATTTCAAGAATTTCTTTTTTGATAACTTCGTTTTGAAGTGTTTTGCTACCCAAGATTTTTGTAAGGCGATCGATTGTTTCTTTAAGCTCTTTAAGCTCTGCTTTAAGCTTGTCTTCTTCCAGATTAACAAGTCTTGCAAGACGCATGTCTAAGATTGCTTGAGTTTGTTTTTCACTAAAGCCAAACTTTGCTCGGAGTCTATTTTTGGCTTCTGTCACATTAGGAGAAGTTTTAATAATTTTGATAACCGCATCAATGTTTGCGATCGCTTTAAGAAGTCCTTCAACAATGTGCGCCCTGTCTTTTGCAGCGTTAAGGTCGAAACGCGTTCTTCTTATTATAACCTCACGTTGATAGTCTGTGTAATAAGAAATAATGTCCATAAGTGACAATAGTTTTGGTTTTCCGCCCGCGATTGCAACCATGTTAAAAGCATATGAAACTTGCAAATTTGTTGATTTATACAAAATTTCAAGGATTTTTTTAGGATTTGCGTCCTTTTTGAGCCTAATTATTGCGCGCATTCCGTTTTTATCACTTTCATCACGGATTTCACTGATGGCTGCAAGTTTTTCCTTATTCGCCTCTTTAAGCTCAACAATTTTTTGGAGAAGAGCAGCCTTATTTACCTGATATGGCAGCTCGGTGATTACTAAACTTGACTTGTCTCCATTTGTTTCAATGCCAACTTTTGCCCTGATTGTAATCTTGCCCTTTCCGGTCTCGTATGCACTTTTAAGTCCATCGCCAAATATAAGCTCGCCCCCTGTTGGGAAGTCTGGGCCTTTGATGATGTTCATCATTTCGTCAAGAGTTATCTTAGGTCTGTCAATATATGCAACAACGCCGTCAATGACCTCGCTTAAGTTGTGAGGCGGAATGTTTGTTGCCACGCCAACCGCGATTCCTGATGCGCCGTTTACAAGAAGGTTTGGAAACCTGCCTGGAAGCATGTCTGGCTCTTTCAAAGTATCGTCAAAGTTAAGGCTCCATTTAACAGTGTCCTTGTCAAGATCACGCAAAAGCTCCATTGCAAGCGGAGCAAGTTTTGCCTCTGTATAACGCATTGCCGCAGCACTGTCTCCGTCAACAGAACCGAAGTTTCCATGTCCGTCAACAAGTGGTGCACGCAATACAAAATCTTGGCTCATACGAACCATAGCGTCATAAACTGAGCTGTCGCCGTGTGGATGATATTTACCCATGCAATCACCAACGATACGGGCAGATTTACGATACTGCTTTTCTGGTTGAAGCCCAAGCTCGAGCATTGAATATAAAATTCTTCTTTGAACAGGTTTAAGTCCGTCCTCCACTCTTGGCAATGCACGGTCAAGCACAACGTGCTCGGTGTAAGGGATCATGGACTCATGCAAAACTTCATCAAGTGATTTATAGATTATATCTTCCATAGTTAAACTCCCTTATACTCTTCCATAAACTTGTCAACTCTGTCAAAGTTGGCATGCTCTGAAATATATTCTTTTCTTGCTTCAATGTCGTCACCCATAAGAGTTACAACCATCTTTTCAGCCTCGGCTGCGTCCTCGATTGTAACTTGAATAAGCGAGCGCTTTTCGGGATCCATTGTTGTTTCAAAAAGCTGTTCAGGATTCATCTCTCCAAGACCTTTATATCGCTGAATCATATAGCCCTTTCCGCATCTCTGCACTGCTGCAGGAAGCTCGGCATCAGAATAAACATACTCTTCAAAACCTTTCTTGTACACCTTATAAAGTGGTGGCAAGCCGATAAACACATGCCCGTCATTGATAAGCTCGCGCATGTATCTAAAGAAGAATGTGAGAAGAATTGCCCTAATGTGAGCACCGTCTTGGTCGGCATCCGAAAGGATGATAACTTTGTTGTATCTAAGCGAGCTTAAATCAAAATCCTCGCCAATTCCAGTTTCAAGCGCTGAAATGATTGTTCTTATTTCCTCATTGCCAAGCACCTGATCAATACGCTTTTTCTCAGCGTTAAGTGGCTTTCCGCGAAGTGGCAAAATGGCCTGGCAAGAACGATCTCTGCCCTGCTTTGCACTGCCGCCCGCAGAATCTCCTTCCACGATAAACAGCTCAGCTTTTTCACGATTGCGTGAAGATGAAGCTGCAAGTTTACCAACAAGATTGAAGTTGTCAGCCGAATTCTTTGCACGTGAAAGCTCTTTTGCGCGTTTAGCTGCTTCCCTTGTTTTTGCAGCTGCCTTAGCTTTATCAAGCACAGCTTCTGCAACTGAGCTAGACTTTTTGTTTGCTAAAAATTCATTTAATCCCTTAAGAGCAAGTGCTTCCGCCTTAACTCTGGCTTCAGGATTGCCAAGTTTTGTTTTTGTTTGACCCTCAAACTGAACATTGTTCATTTTGATTGAAAGAACAATTGTCACACCCTCGCGGAAATCTTCGCCAAGGAAGTTTGCATCCTTTTCTTTAAGGATGTTGTTTGCCCTTGCATAGTCATTAAATGCTTTTGTAATTGCACTTTTTGCACCAGTTTCGTGGGTCCCACCCTCTGTGGTTGGAATGTTGTTTACATACGAAAAGCAGCTTTCTGTGTAGCCATCGGTGTAAATCATGGCAAGCTCAAGCTGGAAGTCATCTTCTTCGCCTTCAATATAAATAGGTTTTGAGAAAAGCTTTGTTTTGCCTTCCACAAGATAATCGGCAAAATCAGAAATTCCGCCCTCAAAATGGAAGAAGGCTTCTGTGCCATTAATTTTATCAAAAACATTGATTTTAAGGTTTTTATTAAGGAAAGCAAGTTCTCTTGCGCGTTTTGAAATTGAATCAAAATTAAAAGACTGCTTGCCAAATATCCGCTCGTCTGGAAGGAAGGTTACTTTTGTTCCCCTCTTCTTTGTTGGCCCAACAACTTCCAAAGGTTTGTCAACAATGCCACCGTGCAC